>NZ_GL732466.1:581624-608479 GCF_000187645.1 Streptococcus sp. C300 | reverse complement strand
AAGGACTGAAAATCCAGCGTAAGCCAACTCACGCATTTCACGGTAGGTTAATTCTGGAATGGAATGTGGTTGGTGGATAATACCAGGATGGGCAGCAAAGATACCATCTACGTCTGTAAAGTTCTCATAGAGATCAGCCTTAACACCTGCTGCAATGATAGAACCTGTGATATCTGAACCTCCACGTGAAAAAGTACAGATTTGATTTTCCTTAGTCACACCAAAGAAACCAGGGATGACAAGGACTTCGTTGCTATCAGCCAAGCCTTCAATCTTATCATAACTAGATGGAATGATACGTGCGTTTCCAGGTTCACTTGTGACAACGATCCCAGCTTCTCTTGGGTGAACATAGCGTGCATCGATACCGTTTTGGTTAAAGTAGGCTGCAATCAATTTGGCATTGTTATTTTCTCCAGCCGCTAGGAAGGTATCATAGAGAAATTCATTGTCCTCTATAGGAAGAGTTGCCAAGGCCCGAATACTTTTAGAGATTTTTTCTAAAACAGCAGGTTTTAACCCTAGTTCACTAACCATAGCGGCATAACGGTCAATGATCCAGCTTTGGCTAGCACTGATGTCATTTCCAGCCACATAGTCGCGATAGTATTTGATCAAGGCATCGGTTACCTTGGTATCTTCAGCATTGCGTTTTCCGGGTGCAGAAACGACTACAAAACGGCGCTCTTTATCACTTTTAACGATATTTAAAACTTTTTCTAACTGACCAGCAGAGGCAAGCGAGCTTCCGCCAAATTTTACAACCTTCATAAGGACTCCTCAAGTAAGTATTTTATACGATTATAGCAGAAAGAGGGGCATTTTTCAATGAAGAAAATAACTTCCTATTATAATAGAAGAAAACACTAACTTATTTTGAAAAGCGATAACAGTTTAAAAGTAAGGGTGTCAAATTTTACTCACACTCATAAATGATGGGTAAATAATCAGCTGAGACACTTTCCTTTAGTTTTTCCTTGCCTCTTTATCCAAAAAAAGGTATACTTTGATGATAAAACAATTTTATTGCCTTACAAAATAAAAGGAGAAGCTATGAATCATATCTTATATCAGATCGTAGATGATCTGGCTATCATTACTTTGAATCGTCCCGAAGTGGCAAATGGTTTCCATATCCCAATGTGTGAGGAAATTTTAGAAGCTTTGACTCTAGCGGAGCAGGATCAAGCTGTGCAGTTCATCTTGATTAATGCGAATGGGAAGGTCTTTTCAGTTGGAGGAGACTTGGTTGAGATGAAACGCGCAGTAGACGAAGATGATATCCCTTCTTTGAATAAGATTGCAGAATTAGTCAATACAATTTCTTTTAAAATCAAGCAAATTCCTAAACCTGTTTTGATGGAGGTAGATGGAGCGGTTGCTGGTGCTGCAGCAAATATGGCAGTAGCAGTTGATTTCTGTTTAGCGACTGACAAGGCAAAATTCATTCAAGCCTTTGTCGGAGTTGGATTGGCGCCAGACGCTGGTGGGATTCATCTCTTGAGTCGTAGTATCGGGGTAACACGGGCTGCACAACTTGCCATGACAGGTGAAGCTTTGACTGCTGAAAAAGCGCTAGAATGGGGCGTGGTATACCGTGTTTGTGAAGTTGACAAATTAGAAAAAACAAGAGAACAAGTTCTGAAAAAATTAAGAAGAGGTTCAGCAAACTCATACGCAGCGATTAAAAAGTTAGTTTGGGAAAGTCAATTCAAGGATTGGCAGAATTATGCCGAATTAGAATTGAAACTACAAGAATCGTTATCTCTAACTGAAGATTTCAAAGAAGGGGTTCGAGCGCATTCTGAAAGAAGAAGACCAAAATTTACAGGAATGTGAAAAAATACTTGCACAATTTTTTGAAGTTTGTTATACTTCTTTTATCAAATGTTTTGATTGTAAAAGTTTTTTGAGGGGGAGGGAAACGATTTGGACTACCAACAAGTAAATGATTATCTAACATCTATTTTTAATAACGTCCTTGTGATTGAGGAGGTTAGCTTACGAGGTAGTCGATTCAAAGACATCTCCATCAAAGAAATGCACACGATCGATGTGATTGGGAAGTTCCCGGAGGCAACGCCAAGTAAGGTTTCCAAAGAACTGATGGTAACTCTTGGAACAGTGACGACGAGTTTGAATAACCTGGAGAGAAAAGGTTATATTGAGCGTATTCGTTCTGACCAAGACCGTCGAGTGGTCTATCTGCATTTGACAAAGAAAGGTCGTTTGGTTCACCGCCTTCATAAACGATTCCACAAGGCTATGGTCGAAAAAATCATCGATGGCATGAGCCCTGAGGAAAAAGAAGTCATGGGCAGAGGCTTAACGAAACTTTATCAATTTTTGGAGGATTTGAAATAATGGCTTTTGCAAAGATAAGCCAGGTTGCTCATTATGTTCCAGAGCAAGTGGTCACTAATCATGACTTAGCCCAAATCATGGACACAAGCGATGAGTGGATTTCAAGTCGGACAGGAATTAAACAGAGACATATTTCAAAAACAGAGTCTACAAGTGACTTGGCGACAGAAGTTGCTAAGAGCTTGCTGGCTAAAGGGAGCTTAACAGCGGATCAGATTGATTTTATCATTGTAGCGACGATTACCCCAGACTCGATGATGCCTTCCACAGCAGCTCGAGTTCAGGCAAATATCGGAGCGCACAGAGCTTTCGCCTTTGATCTGACAGCAGCTTGCAGTGGCTTTGTATTCGCTCTCTCAACTGCAGAAAAGTTTTTAAGTTCTGGACAGTTCAAAAAAGGGATTGTTATCGGGGCTGAAACCTTATCCAAGGCAGTTGATTGGTCAGATCGTTCGACAGCTGTTCTCTTTGGAGATGGAGCTGGTGGGGTTCTCTTGGAAGCGAGCGAAACACGGCACTTCCTTGTGGAAAGTCTCTATACAGATGGCTCTCGGAGCGAGTGTTTGACCTATGGTCAAACGGCTTTGGCTTCTCCTTTCTCGGATCAAGAAGCAGTTCCTGCTTTTTTGAAGATGGATGGACGAGCAGTTTTTGATTTTGCAAATCGTGATGTTGCTAGATCGATCAAAGAAACCATTGAAAATGGTCCAATCGCAGCATCGGAATTGGATTATCTATTGCTTCATCAGGCAAATATCCGCATTTTGGATAAGATGGCTAAGAAGATCGGCGTAGACCGAGACAAGCTTCCTGCCAATATGATGGAGTATGGAAATACCAGTGCAGCAAGTATCCCGATTTTGCTCTCAGAGTGTGTGGAGAATGGCATGATTCGTTTAGATGGTAGCCAGACGATTCTCCTATCGGGCTTCGGTGGAGGTTTGACATGGGGCACACTCGTTCTTACAATCTAGGTAATCATGTGGTAAACACATAGTTATAAAATTTTTATATTTTAAAGGAGTCCTATCATGGCAGTATTTGAAAAAGTACAAGAAATTATCGTTGAAGAACTTGGGAAAGACGCATCAGAAGTAACACTTGAATCTACTTTTGATGATTTGGATGCAGATTCATTGGACTTGTTCCAAGTAATCTCTGAAATCGAAGATGCTTTCGATATCCAAATCGAAGCAGAAGATAACTTGAAAACAGTTGGTGACTTGGTTGCCTACGTTGAAGAGCAAACAAAATAATTAACATATTACTAGAAGGAGTAGGGGAAACCCACTCCCTCTTGTTTAGGTAATAGTTTGAAACTCAAACGATAAACTCATCGAACTATTACGTAAGCAAGGAATGATGGAGGCACTATGAAAACACGTATTACAGAATTATTGAACATTGATTATCCTATTTTTCAAGGAGGAATGGCCTGGGTTGCGGATGGTGACTTGGCTGGTGCAGTATCAAAAGCTGGTGGTCTAGGAATCATCGGTGGTGGGAATGCACCTAAAGAGGTTGTGAAGGCTAATATCGATAAAATCAAATCACTTACGGACAAACCTTTTGGTGTCAACATCATGCTCTTGTCACCTTTTGTAGAAGACATCGTTGATCTCGTGATTGAAGAAGGGGTCAAGGTGGTGACAACTGGTGCAGGAAATCCAAGTAAATACATGACTCGTTTCCATGATGCAGGAATTACAGTTATTCCTGTTGTTCCAAGTGTTGCTTTGGCAAAACGCATGGAAAAAATTGGTGCAGATGCGGTTATTGCAGAGGGAATGGAAGCCGGTGGACATATTGGTAAATTAACGACGATGACCTTGGTTCGCCAAGTTGCTGCAGCTGTTTCAATTCCAGTTATCGCAGCTGGAGGAATTGCGGACGGTGAAGGTGTTGCTGCAGGCTTTATGCTTGGTGCTGAGGCCGTTCAAGTTGGTACGCGTTTCGTAGTAGCTAAGGAATCTAACGCCCATCCAAAATACAAGGAAAAAATCTTAAAAGCGCGTGATATCGATACGACTATTTCCGCTCAACACTTTGGACATGCTGTTCGTGCCATTAAAAATCAGTTGACACGTGACTTTGAGCAGGCTGAAAAAGATGCCTTTAAACAAGAAAATCCAGATTTAGAAATCTTTGAACAAATGGGAGCTGGTGCTCTTGCTAAAGCCGTTGTTCATGGAGATGTAGAAGGTGGATCTGTCATGGCAGGTCAGATCGCTGGTTTGGTTTCTAAAGAGGAAACTGTCGAAGAAATCCTAAAAGATCTATATTATGGCGCAGCCAAAAAAATTCAAGAAGAAGCCTCTCGTTGGGCAGGAGTTGTAAGAAATGACTAAAACAGCCTTTCTATTTGCGGGTCAAGGTGCTCAGTATCTAGGGATGGGGCGTGATCTCTATGATCGCTACCCTATCGTCAAGGAAACAATTGACCAAGCCAGTCAGGTTTTGGGCTATGACCTTCGTGACTTGATTGATAAGGAAGAAACCAAGTTAAACCAGACTCGCTATACGCAGCCAGCTATTTTAGCGACTTCGGTTGCTATTTACCGACTATTGAAAGAAAAGGGTTATCAGCCGGATATGGTGGCAGGACTGTCCCTCGGGGAATATTCTGCTCTTGTAGCAAGTGGGGCCTTGGACTTTGAGGATGCAGTTGCCTTGGTTGCTAAGCGTGGTGCTTATATGGAAGAGGCTGCACCTGCAGGCTCTGGGAAGATGGTTGCCGTTCTTAATACTCCAGTCGAAGTGATTGAGGAAGCTTGTGAAACAGCCTCTAAAGTTGGAGTAGTGACTCCAGCTAACTACAACACCCCAAGCCAAATCGTTATCGGTGGCGAGGTGGTTGCGGTTGACCGCGCAGTTGAACTCTTGCAGGAAGCAGGAGCAAAACGATTGATTCCTTTAAATGTATCGGGTCCTTTCCATACAGCCCTTCTTGAGCCAGCCAGTCAGCAACTAGCTGGAGCTCTTGAGGGAGTGAGTTTCTCTGATTTTACTTGCCCACTAGTCGGCAATACGGAAGCTGCTGTTATGGAAAAAGATCGAATCCAAGAGCTTTTGACGCGTCAGGTCAAAGAACCTGTTCGTTTTTATGAAAGTATTGCTGTGATGCAGGATGCTGGGGTAACCAACTTTATTGAAATTGGTCCTGGTAAGGTCCTATCAGGCTTTGTCAAAAAAATCGATAAAACAGCTCAGCTAGCTAACGTTGAAGACCAAGCAAGCTTGGATGCTTTGTTAGGAAACTAATGATCCCTTCTCCCACAAAATACAACAGGAAACAGGAGAGATAGAATGCAACTTACAAACAAAAATGTCTTTGTAACAGGTTCAAGTCGTGGTATCGGACTTGCCATTGCTCACAAATTTGCCCAACTAGGCGCTAATGTAGTTTTGAATAGTCGCGGAGCAATCTCAGAAGAATTGCTAGCTGAGTTTTCAAACTATGGTGTCAAAGTAGTACCGATTTCAGGTGATGTTTCAGACTTTGCAGATGCCAAGCGTATGGTAGATCAAGTGATTGCAGAACTCGGTTCTGTCGATGTCTTGGTCAACAATGCTGGGATCACTCAAGATACGCTTATGCTCAAGATGACCGAAGAAGACTTTGAAAAAGTGATTAAGATCAACTTGACAGGTGCTTTCAACATGACGCAAGCAGTCTTGAAACAGATGATCAAGGCACGTGAAGGTGCGATTATCAACATGTCGAGTGTGGTCGGTTTGATGGGAAATATCGGACAAGCCAACTATGCAGCTTCTAAAGCAGGTTTGATTGGTTTTACCAAGTCAGTTGCACGTGAGGTTGCCAATCGTAATGTGCGCGTAAACGCTCTTGCACCAGGAATGATCGAGTCAGATATGACTGCTGTTTTGTCTGATAAGGTCAAGGAAGCGACATTGGCCCAAATCCCAATGAAACATTTTGGTCAAGCAGAACATATCGCAGATGCTACAGTGTTCCTGGCTGGACAGGATTATTTGACTGGACAAGTTCTCGCTGTTGATGGCGGACTTAGCATGTAAAAAATAAGGAAAGATATAGGTAAGACAGATGAAACTAAATCGAGTTGTAGTAACAGGTTACGGATTGACCTCTCCTATCGGAAATACTCCAGAAGAATTTTGGAACAGTTTGCAAACTGGGAAGATTGGAATTGGAGAAATCACTAAATTTGACCACAGCGAATTTGCTGTGCACAATGCGGCAGAAGTTCAAGATTTCCCATTTGATAAATACTTTGTCAAAAAAGATACCAACCGTTTTGACCACTATTCTTTGTATGCCTTGTATGCAGCTCAAGAAGCGGTGACAAATGCAAATCTTGATGTAGAAGCAATCGATAAAGATCGCTTTGGTGTCATCGTTGCTTCTGGTATCGGTGGTATCAAGGAAATCGAAGATCAAGTTATCCGTCTTCATGACAAAGGTCCAAAACGCGTTAAACCAATGACACTTCCAAAAGCCTTGCCAAATATGGCTTCAGGAAATGTTGCTATGCGTTTCGGAGCAAACGGTATCTGTAAATCAATCAATACAGCCTGTGCCTCATCAAACGATGCCATTGGGGATGCCTTCCGTTCAATCAAGTTTGGTTTCCAAGATGTCATGCTAGTTGGTGGATCAGAATCATCTATCACTCCTTTTGCTATCGCTGGTTTCCAAGCTTTGACAGCCCTATCAACTACAGAAGATCCAGCTCGTGCTTCTATTCCATTTGACAAAGACCGTAACGGTTTTGTCATGGGAGAAGGTTCTGGAATGCTGGTTCTTGAAAGTCTTGAACATGCTGAAAAACGTGGTGCAACTATCTTGGCTGAAGTAGTTGGTTATGGTAATACCTGTGATGCTTACCATATGACTTCACCTCATCCAGAAGGTCAAGGTGCGATTAAGGCTATGAAGTTGGCTTTGGAAGAAGCAGAAATTTCTCCAGAGCAAGTGGCTTACGTCAATGCCCACGGAACTTCAACTCCTGCTAATGAAAAAGGAGAAAGTGGTGCGATTGTAGCTGTCCTTGGTAAAGAAGTACCTGTATCTTCAACCAAGTCCTTTACAGGACACTTGCTTGGTGCTGCAGGGGCAGTAGAAGCCATCGCTACCATTGAAGCCATGCGTCATAACTATGTACCAATGACAGCTGGAACAAGTGAGTTGTCAGACTATATCGAAGCGAATGTCGTTTATGGACAAGGATTGGAGCAAGAAATCCCTTATGCTATTTCAAACACTTTTGGTTTTGGTGGACACAATGCGGTTCTTGCTTTCAAACGTTGGGAGAATAAATAATTATGAATTTAAATGAGATCAAGGACTTGATGGCTCAATTTGACCAATCAAGTTTGAGAGAATTTTCTTATAAAAATGGAACGGACGAATTGCAGTTCAGTAAGAATGAAGCAAGAATGGCTTCTGAAGTACCAGCTCAAGTTGTTCCAGCGCCAGCTGCAGTAGCTGCAAGTCCAGTAGTTTCGGCCCCTTCAACTCCAGTTGAGAGTGCAGTGGAAGAAGCTCCAGCACCAGCTGAAACGACGGTTGCTCCAGCGGGTGATGTCGTTGAAAGTCCACTTGTAGGGGTGGCTTACTTGGCTGCTGGACCAGATAAACCTGCCTTTGTCACAGTCGGAGACAGTGTTAAAAAAGGTCAGACTTTGGTGATCATCGAAGCCATGAAAGTCATGAATGAAATCCCTGCACCTAAAGATGGTGTGGTGACAGAAATTCTCGTTTCAAATGAAGAAATGGTTGAGTTCGGTAAAGGATTGGTACGTATCAAATGATCGATATTCAAGGAATCAAAGAAGCTCTACCCCATCGCTACCCCATGCTCCTAGTGGATCGTGTCCTGGAAGTGAGCGAAGATACCATTGTTGCCATTAAAAATGTGACCATCAACGAACCTTTCTTCAATGGTCATTTTCCTCAATACCCAGTCATGCCAGGTGTTCTTATCATGGAGGCCTTGGCTCAGACTGCTGGTGTCTTGGAATTGTCCAAACCTGAAAATAAAGGGAAACTGGTCTTCTACGCTGGCATGGACAAGGTTAAGTTCAAGAAGCAAGTTGTACCAGGTGACCAATTAGTCATGACGGCTACTTTTGTTAAACGTCGTGGTACGATTGCTGTGGTTGAAGCAAAGGCTGAAGTAGATGGTAAGCTTGCAGCGAGTGGTACTCTTACCTTTGCAATTGGAAACTAAGGAGGTTCTCCATGTTTCGTAAAATTTTGATTGCCAACCGTGGTGAGATTGCGGTTCGCATTATTCGAGCTGCGCGTGAATTGGGCATTGCGACCGTGGCAGTTTATTCAACTGCTGATAAGGAAGCCCTTCACACACTCCTAGCGGATGAAGCTATCTGTATCGGACCTGGTAAGGCGACAGAATCTTATCTCAATATCAATGCAATTTTGTCTGCTGCGGTCTTGACAGAAGCAGAAGCCATCCATCCAGGTTTTGGATTTCTTAGCGAAAACTCCAAATTTGCCACGATGTGTGATGAAGTAGGGATTAAGTTCATCGGCCCTTCTGGTGCTGTGATGGACACCATGGGTGATAAGATCAATGCGCGTGAACAAATGATCAAGGCTGGGGTTCCAGTTATCCCAGGATCTGATGGTGAAGTTCACACGGCTGAAGAGGCCCTTGCAGTTGCAGAAAAAATTGGCTATCCTGTCATGCTTAAGGCATCGGCAGGTGGTGGTGGAAAAGGGATTCGTAAGGTTGAAAAGGCAGAAGACTTGGTCGCAGCCTTTGAGACAGCATCCAGTGAAGCTAAGGCCAATTTTGGAAATGGCGCTATGTATCTTGAGCGTGTGATTTATCCAGCTCGTCATATCGAAGTTCAGATTCTTGCAGATCAAGAGGGTCATGTTGTCCATCTTGGTGAACGGGATTGTTCACTCCAACGGAATAACCAAAAGGTCTTAGAAGAAAGCCCATCCATTGCGATTGGCAAAACCCTTCGTAATGAAATTGGTGCTGCAGCCGTTCGTGCAGCAGAGTCTGTAGGCTATGAAAATGCAGGGACGATTGAATTTCTTCTCGATGAAGCGAGTGGCAATTTCTACTTCATGGAAATGAATACTCGTGTACAAGTTGAACACCCAGTCACAGAGTTTGTTTCAGGTGTTGATATCGTGAAGGAGCAGATTCGCATTGCTGCCGGGCAACCTTTACCTTTCAAACAAGAAGATATCGTCCTACGAGGTCATGCTATCGAGTGCCGGATCAATGCAGAAAATCCAGCATTTAACTTTGCTCCAAGCCCAGGGAAAATCACCAACCTCTACCTTCCAAGTGGAGGAGTTGGATTGCGTGTAGATTCTGCAGTCTATCCAGGTTATACCATTCCTCCTTACTATGATAGTATGATTGCCAAAATCATTGTTCATGGGGAGAATCGTTTTGATGCCTTAATGAAGATGCAACGGGCACTTTATGAACTTGATATTGAAGGAGTGCAAACCAATGCAGACTTCCAGTTGGATCTGATTTCAGACCGCCGAGTTATCGCTGGTGACTACGATACTTCCTTCTTGATGGAAACTTTCTTGCCAAAATACCAAGAAAAAGAATAGACTTTCAAATAGTATGAGAACTAAAAGGGGGAGTTATGGCTCTATTTAGTAAAAAGGATAAGTATATTCGGATCAATCCTAACCGTTCCGTAAGGCAGAAACCACAAGCCAAGCCTGAGGTTCCGGATGAACTCTTCTCCCAGTGTCCTGGTTGTAAACACACCATTTATCAAAAGGACCTTGGGAGCGAACGAATTTGTCCCCATTGTAGCTATACTTTCCGTATTTCAGCTCAGGAACGCTTGGATTTGACGATTGATTCTGACAGCTTTGTGGAGATGTTTACGGGTATTGAAACTCAAGATCCATTAAACTTTCCTGGCTACCAGAAAAAATTGGCTACTATGCGTGAAAAGACAGGTTTGGATGAAGCAGTACTGACTGGTACAGCTAGTATCAAGGGACAAAAAGTTGCCCTTGGGATCATGGATTCAAATTTTATCATGGCTTCTATGGGAACCGTTGTGGGTGAAAAAATCACGCGCTTGTTTGAGTATGCAACGGTAGAAAACTTGTCAGTCGTTCTCTTCACAGCTTCTGGTGGAGCCCGTATGCAAGAAGGAATCATGAGTTTGATGCAGATGGCTAAAATTTCTGCGGCAGTTCAACGTCATTCCAAGGCAGGACTTTTTTACCTAACTATCTTAACCGATCCGACAACAGGTGGGGTGACTGCTTCTTTTGCTATGGAAGGTGATATTATCCTAGCGGAGCCACAGAGTTTGGTTGGTTTTGCTGGACGTCGTGTTATCGAAAATACAGTTCGTGAGACCTTACCGGATGACTTCCAAAAGGCAGAATTTCTGCTTGAACATGGATTTGTTGATGCAATTGTCAAACGGAGAGAATTGCCTGAAACAATTGCTAAATTAGTAAGATTGCATGGAGGAAGTCGCGGATGAATATTGCAAAAATAGTCAGAGAGGCACGCGAGCAGAGTCGCTTGACTGCACTTGATTTTGCCAATGGAATTTTTGACGAGTTTATCGAATTGCATGGAGATCGCTCTTTCCGTGATGATGGTGCGGTTATCGGTGGAATTGGTTGGTTAGGTGACCAAGCAGTAACTGTCGTTGGTATCCAAAAGGGGAAGAGTCTTCATGATAACCTCAAACGAAATTTTGGGCAACCACATCCAGAAGGCTATCGTAAGGCCTTGCGCCTGATGAAACAGGCAGAAAAGTTTGGCCGTCCAGTTGTGACCTTTATCAATACGGCGGGTGCTTACCCAGGTGTTGGTGCCGAGGAACGTGGACAAGGTGAAGCAATTGCCCGAAACCTGATGGAAATGAGTGATCTCAAGGTTCCAATCATCGCGATTATTATCGGTGAAGGTGGATCTGGTGGGGCTCTAGCTCTAGCCGTAGCTAATCGTGTCTGGATGTTAGAAAACTCAATCTACGCAGTACTTAGCCCGGAAGGATTTGCCTCTATCCTTTGGAAGGATGGAAGTCGTGCTATGGAAGCGGCGGAATTGATGAAAATCACTTCACATGAACTCCTAGAAATGGGAATTGTAGACAAGGTAATCTCAGAGGCAGGACTGTCAAGTAAAGAACTGCTAGGTTGCGTTAAAAATGAATTGCGTGCAGAACTAGATAGGTTGCAAGAACTACCACTCGACCAACTTATCGAAGAACGTTACCAACGTTTTAGAAAATACTAAGAAAATTTAAAAGCTAGAACAAATTGTTCTAGCTATTTTGATAATAGAGCATGGATAAACATCAATACTCTAGATAAATAATAAAAACATATCAATAGTCTATCCTCTATATAGCCCTAATAGAGAGTTTACCATTAGGAGAGAGAAAGAATGAAAAAGACAATACATTTAGGAATCTGTATGATTTTAATGTTCCTGTACATTTATTTAACGCCATTAGGAGCTATAACTCTAGCTAGAACCTTTGGTTTAGGAATGGACAGCTATATAATCTTCCTAGTTGGAGAAGTGTTACTTATTTTCTTTTTATTCGTTTTGTGGTTGAAAAAGAAGAAGATGCTCTTTATCTTTGAGAAAAAGGATTGGCGCTGGTCTTATCTCGCTTTCTTAGTGGCTTGCTTTCTTATCTATTCTTTTTTAAATGGATTTAGAATGCAGAATATTCGATTGATTGACCATAGTTTTATTTTCCAAGACCTTCTTTCAGAACTTTACTTAAACGGAAAAGAAACGACTCTATCAAGTCTTATATATTTAATCTTTAATGTTTCGATTGTACCTGTTGTTGAGGAGACAATCTATAGAGGTTATTTTATGAATACCTTCTTTCCGAAGTCGGAGTTTTATTTGGATGTGATCTTGTCTTCTTTCATCTTTGGGCTCAGTCACTTGGTTCTATCCCATCGTGACCCCATCAGTCTCATCATTTATAGTATTCTTGGTCTTCTGTTTGCAGTTACTTATCGAGTTACGGGTAGTCTTCGATTTACTATTGTTTGTCATAGTTTCTATAATGCGATTCCCTATGCTCCGTCGCTCTTATTTTATATCTATTATTTGATTTTTAGATAGTGGAGACAAAGAAAAAAGTGTTTGATATTTGTCGAACACTTTTTCTAATTTGATGGGAAGATAGAGAAATCTCTTTTATCAATTTCTTATTTCTCAATGAGTAGAGCTACCATTTAGGATGAAAAATTGACAGTTGAGGAGATGGACTATAAAATAGATAAAAAAGATATATACTGTAGATGTAAGCTTATAAAAAATTATTTTAAGGAAGTACTTGATAGGACAGGTACAGAAACATTTACAGTTCTTTCATCTGAGGACTTAGAGCAAGTTTCAGGTGGTGGTATGATTTGGTTAGTTGACGATAGACATTGGGATTCGCCATATGCATATAGTTTAGCGACAGAATGGAGTACAATACGTAATAGAATGACTGGTTATGGTAACGGAATTATACCTTAATAGTCTAATAATTTAAAGGGGTAAGTATGAAAAAACTAGGGCATTTGGGAGTCTATACATCACTGGTATTTCTATCGATTTACCTACCAGAGTTAGGGATTATGCATCTAACTAAGTTTTTAGGATGGGGGATAGATGGCTATTCTATCTTTTTAACAGTTGAAGTAATAGCTCTTTTGCTATTATTTATCTACTGGCTCAAAAAGAAAGAGATGCTCTATATTTTTGAGAAAAAGGGTTCAAAGAAGTCAAGATTCTTTTACCTTGTATTTGGTCTAGTGGCTACTTATTTTGAACGTCAATTGGTGGATGCTTTTCAGTTACAGTTTCATCACCTAATTGATAACAAGTATATCTTTCAAGACCTTCTTTCGATTCTATACTCCAATGGGCAACCAACTTTTCTATCAACTGTTCTCAGTTTTAGTTTAACAGTAATCGTCGCACCTATATTAGAGGAACTGATTCATAGAGGGTACTTTATGAATACCTTCTTTCCCCAGTCCAAGTACTATCTGGATGTTATCCTATCTGCTCTTATCTTTGGACTTAGTCATTTGATCCTAACTCACCGAGATCCTATCAGTTTGATTATTTATAGTTTAGGCGGTCTCTTCTATGCCCTTGTCTACCGATGGACAAAGAACTTAAAAATTACCATCCTGTGCCATAGTTTTTTCAACTTTCTCATTTATGCAAAACCCATCTGGATTTTTGTTTATAATTATATCTATTATCATTTTTTTAGATAGTAGGAGGCAAAGAAAAAAGTGTTTGATAATTGTCAAACACTTTTTCTTTTTACTGTTCTTCTGTTACAAACTGGCTGAGCAGTCCGTTGATAAAACGGGCAGATTTTTGATCTGAGAAGTCCTTTGCAAGCTCAATAGCTTCATTAACAGCAACCAGTTGCGGAGTGTCAAATGAAGTGATTTCAAAGACTCCCAAGCGAAGGAGGTTTCTCTCCACGAGCGTTAATCGCTCGATGGTCCAACCTGCTTTTAAATGCTGTGTGATTTGCTTGTCTAGTTCTTCCTTTTTAGCCTGAACACCAGAAACTAGCTCTGTCAAAAAGGCTGGAAGTTGCACATCCGTATCTTCACGATCATGAGTATAGGCGAAACGACAAGCAGTTTCGACATCCGTACCGAATTCAAGGCTCATGAGAGCTTGAAAAGCGCATTTACGGAGTTGGCGTCTAGATTCTAATAGTGGACTAGTCATTGAGGAAGTCCTCGTCAAATAGATCTTTCAATTCTGGTTTTGGTGTTTTATCTGGAACGATACCTGCAACGTGAATATTGATGGCAGTGAGTTCTACATCAGCCATATTGCGGACGGCATCTTTGACAGCTTTCTGGATAGCAACAGCTACCTTAGGAACTTTTACTCCGTACTCAAGGTAGAGATAGATATCTGCTGTGAGCTCTTCGTCCACGTTTTTAAGATAAACACCACGGCCAAGAGAAAGTTTTGAAAGGGTGTCAGATACTGATTTGTTTGAAAAAGAGTGAACACCCTCTACTTTTGCAGTAGCAATAGCAATGATTTTTTCAAGTACACGTGGGGCGATAACGATTTCGCCAAGTTGTTCTTCAATTCCCATAGAATGACCTCTTTCTAGAGATTAGGCACGAGAAACGTAAGTTCCTTCTGCAGTGTTGATAACGAGTTTTTGTCCTGCTTCGATGAAGTCTGGAACGTTTACGACAAGTCCAGTTTCCATCGTTGCTGGTTTACCAGAACCTGTAACAGTAGCACCTTTGATAGATGGTTGGGTTTCTGCAACTGTCAATTCGACAGTAGTAGGAACGGTAACACCAATCACTTCAGTTCCGTAGAATTGGATCTTCACTTCTGAGTTTTCAAGAATGTAAAGCAATTCGTTTTCAACGTTGACTACAGGGATTTCGTATTGGTCGTAAGTTTCTGTATTCATGAAGTAGGCTGTGTCATCCATTTTGTACAAGTATTGAGCTGGGACAGTCTCGATGATGGCTTGTTCAAATTTTTCCTCTGGACGGTAGCTTGTGTCAAATGTAGAACCAGTACGGACATCACGCAATTTCATACGCATGATTGTATTTCCTTTACCTGGTTTGTGGTGGCTAGCTTCCAAAACGCGGATCAATTTTCCGTCAGCTGTTTCAAAGGTCATACCAGCCTTTAATTTACTTGCTTCAATCATGTTTTTACCTCTTTAATAAAATAATTTACTCTTTATTGTACCATAAAAGACAACATTACTCAAATGTCAGAAGGAGCTTAATTAGTTGACTGGTACGATATTTCCATCTTCGTCTTTGGTAACGAGGACGTATTTTCCATCGACTTCGATGTAAAAATTCTTGCTGGCAGTTTGTCCAGTGTTTTGAGCTGGTGCTTGATTTTGAACTTGTTGGCTTAGTTGACCACCCAGAGTTTGGCCAAGATTCATGCCCATAAACATGTTCATCCCATTGCCATTCCCTTCGTTGGCAGCTGCAGCAATAAGCGCTTCGTTACGAGCACGGCGTTCTTCGATTTCAATCGTGTTGTACTTCATTGCCACGAGCTCACTATCAAGCTTGCGAACGATATCAAGACTTTCTTGGTCGTAGCTGAGGTCTTCAAGCAAGATGTTAGTTGCTTCAATCCCGTAGAGACCTGTCCAAACCTTGTTGACCTCTTGTTTAGCGAGTTCGTTAAAGGTGTCTTGATTGGCATTGAGGCTATAGATATCTACCTTGTTTTCGTTGGTGTATTTGGCAATGGCAATCGCGATTTTCGGTGCGATATTTTGACGGAGCGTTCCTTGAGCTACATCTTGGAGAGTAAATGGCTGTCCGTCAGTAATTTGACGGCTAACAGAACTCACGTAGAAGAGGACTGGATCTGCTATTTTTACATCAAACAAGCCATAGAAACGGATGTTGAGCAGTTGTTGGTATCGTTCACTGAAATATTCGACCGCATTTTGTGTGCCGAACTTATTACCCGCGATGGGTTGCATGCGGATAAAGATGATTTCTTGTTGAGTGATGACTTGTCCACCGAAAGAGAAACGGTTTTTAAAGTTTTCCCAAGTGCCTTTTAAACCACCTTTTTCAAGGAGCCAGGCGTTATCACCAGCTTGCCATTCGTGGCTACCAGCTTCGAGGACTTCACCAAGGAAGGTACCATTGTTTACCAAAACAGCGGTATAACCTTGGGGAACGATAACCACACTGCCATCTGACAAAAGTCCAGTATTTTGATTGCTGTGACGAGAACGTCCATCTGGGTCTTTTGTGAGTAATTGTCCCTTAACGGCCAAAGCATCGCCAGAGACACTATCTGGAAGGACAATGGCTTCCTTGAATTTACTATCATTAAAACTATTTAAGCCTGCTGATAAGGCTGCACGTATAAATCCCATAATTCCTCCTAATTATAAAGCTCGTCTTCATCCACAACATCATAGGTATCGAGTACCCATTGGTTTGGACTGCGAGAGAGATTGGCACCACAGTAGTCGCACTCGCTAACTGCAGAGATTTTCAATGGGGCGCCACAGTTTGGACAGTGGTCGCTCACAACTTGGTCTGGATTGACTGCTTGCGTTTGGCTACCGTGCTGACGGATAAAGTTTAATTGATACACGGTGAAGAGATCTTTTTTAGGGTCTCCTTCAAGGACACGGCGAGTCTCATCGTCAATGACATAGTCCCGCAAGGTAGATGACAGGATCACCACTAAGGTATCGTTTCCGTCAGGATTTTCAATGAACTCCTTGATGCGAACATTTTCGATACAAACTTTCTCTAAAACATTGGTTGTTTTAGCTCGAATATGGTCTTCGAGTTGGGTGCTATGTTGAGAGTAGAGACTGGTACTTTCCAAAGCGCGGACAGAGTTCCAATTTTTCTCAGTCCAGGCAACCTGCAATTTAAGGTAGACTTCCTTAACCCAAGATGTGAAGGCTTCCGCGTCAAAGTTTGGATCCCCGTATTTCACACGACTAATGGCCAGTGTGTTATGTTCAACTCGACGATGGAGCGTTTGATAATCATTACTAGTGTAGGTTGAACTCGAATCTCCAGACTTATTCTGCAAGGATTTAACGATAACAACTAGTATGATTCCTCCGACTAATATGAACATAAATCCTAGATAGGGAGAGCTAGCAGAACTGTCAGAGGATGATCCATATCCAGAGCGGTAGTAGTGGTAGGATGAGCCACCAGAACGACTTCCACCTCCACTTGAGCGGCTGCTACTTCTGGAGCTACTGCGGCTGCTCCCTCCACTTCTGGAATGTCCGACACCCGCATCAACGATTTGAGGCACGGATAGAAAAACAAGTAATAAACAGGTCATTAAAAGAGCATAAAACTTTTTCATGTGTCTCCTAACTATATGATTGAAAAGGTAGAATTCTGAATTCGAATGATTATTAAACTATTAATAACCTTTAAAAATCATCTAAGATATACTAGGCGTTATTTACTAGCATTTAGCTTCTTTATGGAATGGCGCTCGATGAGCCATCCCACAATCCACCCTATTGCTAGCAAGTAATTTTCAAAAGCACCGATAGCATTTACAGGAGAGTGATACTCCATATAATTGAGTAAGTGATTTGTTCCTATTCCAATTCCGCCAATAATGAGAGCAAGAAGTGCGATTCGTAGATAGAACCAATCGTATTTAATATTGATAGCGAGAATAATAATCAATACAGCTAAATTCCATATCCCAATTTCTCGTTGCCAACCAGCAGATATTCCGTACCCGGAGTGGCTTCCCATGTACGATGGAAAGAAAATTTGTAGTATAGAAGCGCCTAACATAGCGATGATGACTAAGACAAATAGCAATCGTAAAAATTTGTTCATTTATTCTCCTTGTCTCATTCTCGTCTTAAAAGTAGAAAAAAGTGTTTAAAGAGTAAATTACTCACTTTCTTTCAACTTCGCCAATTCCTGCGCAAGCAGTTTAAGGGCAACTTGTGGGTTGGCTTGTCCTTTGGTTGCCTTCATAAGGAATCCTGTGAAGGCCTTGTCTGCGTTGCGTTTGCCTGACTTGAAGTCGGCAACGGCAGCTTCGTTATCCGCAAAGACTTGGTGGATGATTGGAATCAGAACATCTGGATCAGAGATTTGCACCAAGCCTGCTTTTTCCACGTATTCACGCGCGCCACCGCCATTTTTAGCCAGGTGGACAAAGACTTTCTTGGCAATCTTGGAAGAGATAGTACCGTCTTCGATGATGGCAATCATTTCTACCAAGTTTTCTGGTGTTAATTCGATTTGTTCAAGTGTCTTGCCTTCAGCGTTCAAGAACTGAGCAACTTCACCTTGGAGCCAGTTAGAGACTTGTTTAGCATCACCACCGAGGGCAACAGCTTTTTCAAAGAAGTCAGAAGTGACTTTGTTTGCAGTCAACTGGCTAGCATCGTAGTCTGACAAGCCAAGGTCAGATACGTAGCGTGCACGGCGTTCTTTTGGAAACTCTGGCAATTCTGTTCGCATTTCCTCAATCCACTCATCTGAGATTTCAAAGAGTGGGAGGTCTGGTTCTGGGAAGTAGCGGTAGTCTGCAGCGCCTTCCTTAACACGCATGAGGATGGTTGCTTTGTTGGCTTCATCGTAACGGCGTGTTTCTTGGCGGATTTGACCACCTGAGCGAAGGATTTCAGCTTGACGTTGGACTTCGTATTCGAGACCCTTGCGAACGTTTGAGAAGGAGTTGAGGTTTTTCAACTCAGTCTTGGTACCGAATTTCTCTTGACCATAAGGACGAAGGGAGATGTTGGCATCCACACGCATCGAGCCTTCTTCCATCTTAACGTCAGAAATGCCAGCGTACTGGATGACTTCCTTGAGGGCAGTTAGATAAGCATAGGCTTCTTCTGGTGAACGCATATCGGCTTCAGATACGATTTCAATCAAGGGCACCCCTTGACGGTTGAGGTCAACATAGGAGTAGCCATCTGTACCGTGGGTGTTTTTACCAGCGTCTTCTTCTAGGTGAGCACGCTCGATACCGATTTTCTTAGTCGTACCGTCTTCTAGCTCCACTTCAATCCAGCCGTTGTAGCCGATTGGCTCATCAAACTGAGAAATTTGGTAGGCTTTGGGATTGTCGGGATAGAAGTAGTTCTTGCGGTCAAAGTGCATCTTTTTGTGGATGTCCATGTTGAGGGCAAGAGCGGCCTTGATACCGGCATTGACAACCCCTTTATTGAGAACTGGCAGAACTCCTGGGAAGGACCAGTCAATCACGTTAGTGTTGGCATTTTGGTCATTTCCGAAGTGGGCAGATGTAGGTGAGAAGATTTTTGAATTGGTGTTGAGCTCTACGTGGACTTCAAGTCCAATGACTGTTTCAAAGTTCATTAGTTATCACCTCCAAAAATCACGGGTTGTTGTTTGTGGTAGTCTGTTGTTGCTTCAAAAGCAGCAGCAGCTTGGTAAATGGTTTCCTCAGAGTATTTAGGACCAATCAATTGGAGACCGACAGGGAGACCTTGAGAGAATCCAGCAGGGATCGAAATTCCTGGGAGACCAGCCAAGTTGACTGGGATGGTCAAGAGGTCAGCCAAGTACATGGCAACTGGGTCGTGGTTGAGTGAGTCCAAATCATAGGCAACGCTTGGTGCAGTTGGTCCCAAAATCAAGTCGTAATCCGCAAAGACGTTTTCGAAATCTTGAATGATAAGGGTACGGACTTGACCAGCTTTCTTATAGTAGGCATCATAGTAACCTGATGAAAGGCTGAAAGTACCTAGCATGATACGGCGCTTTACCTCTTCACCGAAACCTTGGCTACGGCTGTTTACATAGATTTCATCAAGATTCGTCGCATCATCTGCGCGGTAGCCGTAACGGATACCGTCAAAGCGTTGCAAGTTTGATGAGGCTTCTGATGAAGCGATGATGTAGTAAACGGCAACACCGTATTTAGAGTGAGGAAGGCTGACTTCTTCAACGATGGCACCAAGCTTTTCAAAGTGTTTGGCTGCGTTCAGGATGGTTTCCTTAACCTCTGGGTCAATTCCTTCACCAAGGTATTCCTTAGGCAAAGCAATTTTCATGCCCTTGATGTCTTGACCGATTTTTGAAGTAAAGTCAGCAATGCGGACAGGGGCAGAAGTAGAGTCTTTAGCATCTTCGCTGGCAATAGCATTAAGCAAGAGGGCATTTTCCTTAACAGTTGGTGCAAAAGGTCCGATCTGGTCTAGCGAGCTACCGAAGGCAATGAGACCGAAACGAGAAACTGTTCCGTAGGTAGGTTTGAGACCAACAATCCCGTTGAAGGCAGCAGGTTGGCGGATAGAACCACCAGTATCAGAACCAAGTGACAAGCGGACTTGACCTGAAGCTACAGCTGCGGCAGAACCACTTGATGACCCACCAGGAACCTTGCTGTGATCCCATGCATTTTTAGTAGCACCATAGTGGGAAGTCTCACCTGATCCACCCATGGCAAACTCGTCCATGTTGGTTTTTCCGACAACAATCATACCCTTAGCTTTGGCATTGGCAACGGCTGTCGCATCAAAGATAGGCTCGTAGTTGTAGAGCATTTTTGAGGCAGCAGTTGTAAGGATACCGTCGGTAGAGATATTATCCTTAACAGCCAGTGGAATTCCTGAAAGGACATTATCCGCGTCAATTCCAGCTTCATCAATGGCTTTAGCTTGAGCAAGGGCTTGTTCTTCAGCGATAGTGACAAAAGCATTGATAGCTTTCTCGCGAGACTTGATATCTTCAAGCGTGGCTTGTGTCAATTCAGTAGCTGAAATCTCCTTAGATACAAGGAGGTTGTGCAAGTCTTCAATCGTTTTGTTATTAAAAGTCATTAGGCATCTCCTCCATCATCTAGGATAGCTGGTACCTTGATATAGTAGTTTTCTTTTTCAGGTACGTTTTTAAACAAGCGGTCACGGTCTGTTCCTTCTTCGGCCACATCAGGGCGGAGTACGGTCTTGCGGTCAGCCATGGTTGTAGTAGGTGCGACACCAGTTGTGTCGACTTCGCCCAGCAATTCAACCATGTCAACAATTTTAGACAAGGTTGTCGCAAAGGCAGCAGTTTCTTCTTCAGAGAATTTTAATTTTGAAAGATTGGCAACGTGTGTTACCTCTTCTTGCGTAATTTTCATCTTGCATCCTTTCGTGAAATGATGATTTTTAGTCTGTTCTATTTTACCATATTTTCCTATAAATAAGGGAGCCAAACTGAAAAGAAATAGAAATTGAAAAATCGCTTTTAATTCGCTATAATGGTTAAACTAGAGAATAGAAAAAATCAGAGTTAGGATAGAAATATGTTCCATCAATTTATCACCAGATCTCAAACGGTTCCTCCTCCCATTTCGCTCTTTTGGTATGGGATTATGATGCTTGTCTTAGTGCTTTGTATTTATGGAGCGCTTGCTTATCACAAAAATCCGAAATTTGTTCGCTTGTTTAAGAGGATTCAGATCCTCCAGTTACTAGCCCTTTATAGTTGGTATGTTGGCTTTGGGATACCATTTTCTAACAGCCTTCCTTTTTATCATTGCCGTTTGGCTATGTTTGCGGTGGTTTTCTTGCCAAATAAATGGCGGAGCAAGCAATATTTTGCCCTCTTAGGAGCAAGTGGAGCGGTATTTGCTTTGGTTTACCCTGTTTTTGATCCCTATGATTTCCCCCATATTACCAGTTTTTCATTTTTGATTGGGCACTATGCCCTTCTAGTGAATTCCTTGGTTTACTTGATGAATCACTATGACAAGGTCTTGCTCAAGAAATATATGATTGTAGCCTATACCTTTATTCTCAACCTCTTTCTAGTTGGGGTTAATCAGGTAACGGGTGGAAATTATGGTTTGTTAAACAAGACACCTTTTATTCCGGATGCTCCCTTGTGGCTAAAATACCTTCTTGTGTCCGTCATCCTTTCGCTGGCTCTGGTTCTTTTTGATATCTTGTTCAAGAAACGGTGGCAAAAGAGAAATCAGGCGCAATCTGTGCTCTAGCTGGCCTTTTCGTCGGATGAGCAATTGAAAAACTCCCCAAAATCCGATATAATGGAGAGTTGAAAGGAATAGTACAATCCAATGTAAACATCATTCTTAGCTACTGAAACAACTAAAAATAGAAAATCAAAGAAAGAGAACTTATGACTATTCAAGAAGAAATAAAGAAACGCCGTACTTTTGCTATCATCTCCCACCCGGACGCCGGGAAAACAACCATCACTGAGCAGTTGCTCTACTTTGGGGGTGAGATTCGTGAGGCTGGTACGGTAAAAGGGAAGAAAACAGGGACTTTTGCCAAGTCTGACTGGATGGATATTGAGAAACAACGTGGGATTTCGGTTACTTCATCTGTTATGCAGTTTGACTACGATGGCAAGCGCGTGAACATCCTCGACACACCAGGGCACGAGGACTTCTCAGAAGATACCTATCGTACCTTGATGGCGGTGGATGCTGCGGTCATGGTCGTGGACTCTGCCAAGGGGATTGAGGCCCAAACCAAGAAATTGTTTGAGGTTGTGAAGCACCGTGGCATCCCAGTCTTTACTTTTATGAACAAGCTGGACCGTGATGGTCGTGAGCCGCTGGACCTCTTGCAAGAACTAGAAGAAGTCCTTGGCATTGCGAGCTATCCAATGAACTGGCCAATCGGGATGGGGAAAGCCTTTGAAGGGCTCTATGACCTCTATAACCAACGCTTGGAACTCTATAAAGGGGATGAGCGTTTTGCCAGTCTGGAAGATGGAGATAAGCTTTTTGGAAGCAATCCTTTCTACGCTCAGGTTAAGGACGATATCGAACTCCTTCAAGAAGCTGGGAATGAGTTTTCAGAAGAAGCTATTTTAGCGGGTGAATTAACACCAGTCTTCTTTGGTTCAGCCTTGACAAACTTTGGGGTGCAGACCTTCCTTGAGACCTTCCTTAAGTTTGCTCCAGAACCACATGGCCACAAGAAAACAGATGGCGAAATTGTGGATCCTTATGACAAGGATTTCTCAGGATTTGTCTTTAAAATCCAAGCCAACATGGACCCTCGTCACCGTGACCGCATTGCCTTTGTCCGTATCGTATCGGGCGAATTTGAGCGTGGGATGAGTGTTAACCTTCCTCGTACTGGGAAGACTGCCAAGCTTTCTAATGTCACCCAGTTTATGGCGGAAAGTCGTGAGAATGTGACCAATGCCGTGGCAGGTGATATTATCGGGGTTTACGATACTGGTACTTATCAGGTTGGGGATACCTTGACAGTTGGAAAAAATAAGTTTGAATTTGAACCACTGCCAACCTTTACCCCTGAGATTTTCATGAAAGTTTCTGCTAAGAACGTTATGAAACAAAAATCTTTCCACAAAGGGATTGAGCAATTGGTGCAAGAAGGAGCCATTCAGCTTTATAAGAATTACCAAACTGGCGAGTACATGCTAGGGGCTGTGGGACAACTCCAGTTTGAAGTCTTTAAGCACCGCATGGAAGGCGAGTACAATGCAGAAGTAGTCATGAGCCCAATGGGTAAAAAGACCGTTCGTTGGATCAAGCCTGAGGACTTGGACGAGCGCATGTCCTCAAGCCGCAATATTTTGGCCAAGGACCGCTTTGACCAACCAGTCTTCCTCTTTGAAAATGACTTTGCCCTCCGCTGGTTTGCGGACAAGTATCCAGACGTAGAGTTGGAGGAAAAAATGTAACTCAGCACCAACAATTGGAACTAAAGTTCCTAATTGTTGGACGCTAGTCGCTATTTGGCGAACTAGCTAACTGCCTTACTAACTACGTTTGGCAAATAGAATCGATTTGCCAAACTCCGTGTCGTAGTGTAAAATCGGCTTACCTAAACGCTTCACTAGGAAAAATCCACGTTTTACAAATGAAATCGATTTGTAAAACTCAGTGTCGTAGATTAAGGCTATTAATTAGTATGGCATTTTGCTTAAATGCGTTGTAAGAAAAGTCCTCGAATGTTTTTGATTCGTGGATTTTTTTGTTGGAAAGGCTAGAAAGTTACATCGGCTACCGGCTTCATTGATTCATTTGTGAAACTGCCTTTAAATACTCTACTCCTAAAAGTCTGTGGATGCTATTGATTCATGGACTTTTTCTATATTTTGAATAAAAATCAATTCCCTGAGTGATTGGAATTAGTTACTCGATTTTTTAAGCATTTAGAAATGGTTATAAAGCAAATAAAATATATTAACAGAGCAAAAAATGAAGATTATATTGAAAAAACAGAATAGTTTTGAAATAAAGTTATTTTTGAAATCATTTTCTTTCTTCAGAGTAAGTTATAGATATTGAATTGTAGGTATATTTGGTATATAATAAGGAGATAGTTTTTATAGGTGAATAAATTCTTTTTCATATAGAGGGAAGTAACATGTTTTTTAGACGCCAGAAGGGTGAATATAGAGAAACAGACCGTGTAACTCGGTTCAAATTAATCAAATCAGGGAAGCATTGGCTACGGGCCTCGACTTCCCTTTTTGGCTTATTTAAGGTGATGCGTGGAAGTGCGGATGCGAGCCAAGTAAAGACAGAAATGGTTGAAAAGCAAGGAGGTCAGAAGTTGACCGGCTTGGATGTCTTGAAAGGGATAGCAGCTACGGGTACGATTTTAGGTGGTTTTGCTGCGACGCAAACGCGTGTTTATGCCAATGATGCAGTCGCTGTTGAAAAGACTGTCGAATCAAAAGATACCCTGGCGACGAGAGATTCAGTAGTGCTAGGGACGACACAGGATCATCAAGATGCTGCTAGCTTGTCTTTGTCTACCAGTCAAAGCCAGTCATTGTCAGAATTCAATTCGCAGAGCGCCAGTCAATCTGCCTCTACGAGCCAGTCTATCAGTGCCTCAAACTCTTCTAGCGTGAGCCAGTCGATGAGCCAATCTGCTTCCACTAGTCAATCCTTGGCAAACAGTCAAAGTGTAACTGCTAGTTCAAGTGAATCCCTTGGGACACAAAATCAAGCGAATAGTAATCTGTCAGAGAGAGCTTCAGTTGGTGTTCAAAGTCAGTACCAAGCAAGTGAGTCAGCTCGGGAGACAGTGAAAGAATCACAACCTTCAAAAGAATTAAAAGCAGTTGATTTTTCTACAGAATCCTTGCCTCAAAGTCAGTCTGGTCGTGTAAAGAATGAAGGTGTGACGGCTGAATCGAGTTTCACAATGACTTCTGTAGCCTTGACAGAAAAGCAAAGTGAAGAAAAACGGAAGAAATTAGAGGCCTTGTCTGCTGAGATTGGGCAGTTTCTAGCTCAAGCTCAGGGGCTTCCAAACTCGGATGAGGCGATCACGAAGGCTAGTCTAGCGAAGAATGAGATAGCAGAAGTCTTGAAAGGGGAAGCTTCTGACCTTGCCCCTATCCTACAAAAAGCTATAGAAGCTCGAAATAGTATTGCAAATGCTGTGTTACGTGCCAAGTCTGGACTTCGTGACAGCAGAAACGGACAAGCTTTGACCCAAGCTTCAAATACCGCTAGCTTCAGAGCTGCTAGGGATACAGAGAAGCCAGAACTTCAGAAAATAACCGTTACAGGTGGCGCAGTTCTAGAAGGACAAAAATTTAAAATTTATCGAGAAGAAAATTTTTCTGGGACCATTGAGTTTACTGATAACAGTGGTCGAATTGAACATGCAAAATTTGTTCCTACTGCTGTTCCCGCGGCCTATCCGGCTACTTCAACTGTTGTCTCATTCACTACGAGTAATGGTCAAAGTATCAGTATGATTGTTCCGACAAATAAACTAGCCAAAGATGGAAATGCTACAGCATCAAATCCTTTCACCGTTTCAATCACGGGTTCTGTTGGAAAAAATCAAGCAGTAAATAGTTTGTGGACTCGTTATGTTTTCACCTATGATCAGGAAGGTAATTTTAGCGGAAATACTACTGACGTAGGTCTTGTAAAAGATTTAACAGCCAACCCTGCCGCAATTCAATTTGAAGTCCATGCTCAGTCTGAAAAGTACGAACCAGCTATCAATGCTGAGGTGAATCGAAACTTTACTCTAACGGCCAATTCAGGGACTGTTTCTGTTGGTGAAGCCAGTCAGTACATCACGAATGCTACAGGGACACCAGAATTACCTACTACAGGAATTACTAAGGGAACTAGAACAACCTATACTTGGAAATCTGGAACCAATACGAATTTGTCTGCTGGTCGGCATACTTTGACAGCGGTGGTAACTTATCCAGATGGAAGTACGGATGAAATTGACGTGAGCTTTACTGTGCGCCCTCAGACGCCAAGGATAGAGAATCAATATCTTAACGAAAAAGGTGGGCTCTCAAATCAAGCGATTACGGTAGATGGGGTTGCTCCAGATGGGACTGTTACTCTTACAATTGCAGGGGAGACGTTCACCAAACAAGCAACGGTGAGCTCGACTAGTGTAACCTTTACTGCAAATGAGCTGAAGAAGGTATATGATCGTAATGGAGGACGACTTCCTAGTGGACCGGTGACTGCAAGTACGACAGTGGATGGTTTGGTTTCAGATACATTTAATGGACAAATCACGCCAAATCAAGCGTCAATTTCAGTAAGTAATAGCCAGTCTGCTTCAGCAAGTGCTAGTCAATCAGCCTCAGTAAGCTCCAGCCAATCTGCATCATTGAGTGCTAGTCAATCCGCCTCAGTAAGTTCAAGCGAATCTGCATCTGTAAGCTCGAGTCAATCCGCTTCAGCGAGCTCGAGTCAATCTGCATCATTAAGTGCAAGTGAGTCAGCATCAGTAAGTGCTAGCCAATCCGCTTCAGCGAGTGCAAGTCAATCAGCATCAGTGAGCGCAAGTCAGTCTGCCTCAGTAAGCTCGAGTCAATCTGCATCATTGAGTGCCAGCCAGTCAGCTTCGGTAAGTGCCAGCCAATCCGCTTCAGTAAGTTCGAGCCAATCCGCTTCAGTGAGTGCCAGCCAGTCTGCGTCCGTAAGCTCAAGCCAATCCGCTTCAGTGAGCGCAAGTGAATCAGCATCATTGAGTGCAAGTCAGTC
>NZ_GL732466.1:580402-581517 GCF_000187645.1 Streptococcus sp. C300 | reverse complement strand
GAGTCAATCTGCATCATTGAGTGCCAGCCAGTCAGCTTCGGTAAGTGCCAGCCAATCCGCTTCAGTAAGTTCGAGCCAATCCGCTTCAGTGAGTGCCAGCCAGTCTGCGTCCGTAAGCTCAAGCCAATCCGCTTCAGTGAGCGCAAGTGAATCAGCATCATTGAGTGCAAGTCAGTCTGCTTCAGCGAGTTCGAGTCAATCTGCATCTGCAAGTGCAAGTCAGTCAGCGTCAGTGAGCGCAAGTCAGTCTGCCTCAGTCAGCTCAAGCCGATCTGCATCAGTAAGTGCCAGTCAATCCGCTTCAGCCAGCGCGAGCCAATCCGCTTCAGTGAGCGCAAGTCAGTCAGCATCGGTAAGTTCGAGCCAATCCGCTTCAGTCAGCGCTAGCCAGTCTGCATCATTGAGTGCCAGCCAATCCGCATCATTGAGTTCGAGTCAATCTGCATCTGCAAGCTCCAGCCAATCAGCCTCATTAAGCTCGAGTCAATCAGCATCAGTAAGTTCGAGTCAGTCCGCTTCAGCGAGCGCCAGCCAATCAGCTTCAGTGAGCTCAAGTCAATCAGCTTCAGTGAGCTCGAGTCAGTCAGCATCGGTAAGTTCGAGCCAATCCGCTTCAGCGAGCGCGAGTCAATCAGCTTCAGTGAGCTCAAGTCAATCAGCATCGGCAAGTGCCAGTCGATCAGCTTCAGTGAGCGCAAGTCAGTCAGCATCGGTAAGTTCGAGTCAATCAGCTTCAGTAAGTGCTAGTCAGTCAGCATCTGCAAGCTCGAGTCAGTCAGCTTCAGCCAGCGCGAGCCAATCCGCTTCAGTGAGTGCGAGCCAGTCAGCCTCAGTAAGCGCTAGTCAATCTGTTTCAGTAAGTTCGAGCCAATCAGCATCAGTGAGTGCCAGTCAATCCGCATCAGTAAGTTCGAGTCAATCCGCCTCAGCGAGCTCGAGCCAATCCGCCTCAGTGAGTGCTAGTCAGTCTGCTTCAGCGAGTTCGAGTCAGTCTGCCTCAGTAAGCTCTAGTCAATCTGCATCATTGAGTGCAAGCCAGTCAGCTTCGGTAAGTGCTAGTCAGTCTGCCTCAGTAAGCACAAGTGAATCAGCGTCAGTGAGCTCGAGTCAATCCG
>NZ_GL732466.1:579059-579566 GCF_000187645.1 Streptococcus sp. C300 | reverse complement strand
AGTCAGTCAGCATCAGCCTCAGTAAGTTCGAGCCAGTCAGCCTCAGCGAGTGCTAGCCAGTCTGCTTCGGTAAGCTCGAGTCAATCTGCCTCTGCAAGTGCAAGTCAGTCGGCGTCGACAAGTTCG
Organism: Streptococcus sp. C300; assembly: GCF_000187645.1. Lineage (GTDB taxonomy): Bacteria > Bacillota > Bacilli > Lactobacillales > Streptococcaceae > Streptococcus > Streptococcus oralis_CQ. The sequence goes on along the minus strand of NZ_GL732466.1, from coordinate 579,440 downwards.
AGTCAGTCTGCCTCAGTCAGCACAAGCGAATCTGCATCAGTAAGCTCGAGTCAATCAACCTCAGCGAGCGCAAGTGAATCTGCTTCAGTAAGTTCGAGCCAATCAGTATCAGCGAGCGCAAGTGAATCTGCTTCGGCAAGCTCAAGCCAGTCAGCCTCAGTCAGCACAAGCGAATCCGCTTCAGCAAGCTCAAGCCAGTCAGCGTCTGCAAGCACAAGCGAATCTGCTTCAGCCAGCGTGAGTCAGTCTGTATCTGTAAGTGCTAGTCAGTTTGCTTCAGCAAGTGCAAGTGAATCCGCTTCAGCCAGCGCTAGCCAGTCTGCCTCAGTCAGCACAAGCGAATCTGCATCAGTAAGCTCGAGTCAATCAACCTCAGCGAGC
>NZ_GL732466.1:542931-578781 GCF_000187645.1 Streptococcus sp. C300 | reverse complement strand
TCAATCAACCTCAGCCGAGCGCAAGTGAATCTGCTTCAGTAAGTTCGAGCCAATCAGTATCCAGCGAGCGCAAGTGAATCTGCTTCGGCAAGCTCAAGCCAGTCAGCCTCAGTCAGCACAAGCGAATCCGCTTCAGTAAGCTCGAGTCAGTCAGCGTCTGCAAGCACAAGCGAATCTGCGTCAGCCAGCGCGAGCCAGTCAGCTTCAGTAAGCACAAGCGAATCCGCTTCAGCGAGTGCTAGCCAGTCAGCTTCAGTAAGCTCCAGCCAATCAGCATCTGCAAGTGCTAGCCAGTCTGAGTCAGTGAGCGCTAGCCAGTCAGCTTCGGTAAGTTCGAGTCAGTCTGCATCGGCAAGCTCGAGTCAATCAGCATCAGTAAGTGCTAGTCAATCAGCATCAGTAAGTGCTAGTCAATCAGCATCAGTAAGTGCTAGTCAATCAGCATCTGCAAGTGCAAGTCAATCAGCATCTGCAAGTTCGAGTCAGTCCGCTTCAGCGAGTGCGAGTCGATCAGCTTCAGTGAGTGCCAGTCAATCAGCGTCGGCAAGTTCGAGTCAGTCCGCCTCAGTCAGCTCAAGTGAATCTGCCTCAGTAAGTGCCAGTCAATCAGCATCATTGAGTTCGAGCCAATCAGCGTCTGCAAGCTCAAGCGAATCCGCTTCATTGAGTGCCAGTCAATCAGCCTCAGTCAGCTCCAGCGAATCTGCATCAGTTAGCTCCAGCCAATCCGCTTCAGCGAGCGCAAGTGAATCTGCGTCAGCCAGCGTGAGTCAATCTGCTTCAGTAAGTTCGAGTGAATCAGCGTCAGCGAGCGCCAGTGAGTCTGCGTCGGCAAGTTCGAGTCAGTCAGCTTCAGTAAGTTCAAGCGAATCCGCTTCAGTCAGCTCCAGCCAATCTGTGTCAGTGAGCGCCAGCGAATCCGCTTCAGCGAGTGCTAGCCAGTCAGCGTCGGCAAGTTCGAGTCAATCGGCATCATTGAGTGCTAGTCAATCCGCTTCTGTAAGTTCGAGCGAATCTGCCTCAGTGAGCTCAAGCCAATCGGCATCAACAAGTACTTCAACTTCTGCAAGTATGCTAGCAGCCGAGTTGGCGTTGGAGAGTGCTTCGATCTCAGCAAGTACATCAGTGAGCGAATCTACTTCAACGAGCGCATCACTCTCAGCTAGCATGTTAGCCAGTGAATCGACTCTAGAAAGTGCTTCGATTTCAGCAAGTGTGTCTATGAGCGAGTCAGCGTCGATTAGCACTAGTCTTTCGATTTCAGATTCTATTAGTAGATCTGCGTCAGCAAGTGCTCTGGTATCTACTTCAACAAGCACCTCTCTCTCAATGGCAAACATTGCAAGCCAAGGTCAATCCGCTTCAAGCAAGCCGAAACAAGCCTTGCCAAATACAGGAGCGTCGACTTCGGTAGCATCTGCTTTATTGGGAGCATTGACAGCTGTGACAGGTATCGGTCTTCTTGCCAAGAAGGATCAGAACGACGATCAAGAAAGTCATTGATAAGATATAAAAATCAATGAATAAATAGTGAAATGGAAAACCTTTGAAAACATGATTTTTCAAAGGTTTTTTCTATATGTGAGAATGGGAAAATCCTCTTTTGAGTTTGAAATAAACTAGGGGAAAAGGTATAATAGGAAGGTGAGAGAATCATCGAAAAAATCAGAACTATAGTAGTAGAAAAGTAGCCAAACGAATGTGAAAAGAAAAGGGGACGAAATGAAAAAAGAGCTTCAAAAAGCCATTGTACTCGGTGGTGATAATGCTTATATGGACAAAATTGAGACAACAATCAAGTCAATCTGCGCCCATAACCGAGCAGTGACTTTTTATGTTTTCAATGATGATTTGCCATCAGAATGGTTTCAGCTCATGGAGAGACGTCTAGAGCCACTAGCCTCAAAAATCGTCAATGTCAAGATTAGTCATCAAGGTTTGAAAGAGTATAGTTTGCCACTAGCCCACCTAAGTTATGCAACTTTCTTTCGTTATTTTATTCCTCAGTTTGTTAGCGAAGATCTAGCCTTGTACCTGGATTCGGATATTATCGTTAGATCAAACCTAGATCAACTCTTTTTAGAAGATATGGCAGACTGGCCAGTAGCTGCTGTCGCAGATGCGCTAGTTCCTAGCACTTTTAATGCAGGTGTCTTGCTAATCAATGTCGCTCTCTGGCGTCAAGAAAAGGTGACGGAGCACTTGTTGAGCTTGACAGACCAACTGCATGACCAAGTTTTTGGTGATCAGGGCGTGTTAAATCACCTCTTTGAAAGTCGTTGGAAATCGCTGCAAGCTACCTATAATTTTATGGTTGGTATGGATACAGTGGCTCGAAATTACCAGATGGATTCTTGGTATAGGGATTCTCTTGCTACTGAAAAGACAGCCAAGATTATCCATTATACTGGGGACAAGCCTTGGTACCAAATCAACCTCAATCGTTTTAGGGAGGACTGGTGGTTTTACTACGGACTAGAGTGGTCTGATATCGTCATGAAAAAATGTGATTTCCATAAAGGATTGGCATCTTTAGTTCAAGCTCCCCAGTATGCGACCGCTATTTTTACCAATACGTGTCACATAGAGCAAATCGAACACCTGATCCAAGAACTGCCAGATGTTGAGTTCTCTATCCTAGCTCATACCAATTTTGCGCCGGAAATCATGAACTTGCAATCGCATCTGAATGTACGCCTCTATCCTTACTTTAATCCCATGAATGTCAAAAAAGTCTTGGAAAAGATTGACTTTTACTTAGATATCAATCATGAGGATGAAATTGCAAACATTATCCAAGAGGTGCAGCAAAGAGAAATCCCTATATTTGCTTTTGAGACCACTAGTCATGACTTGAGTGGTTGCAGTCATGTCTACTCACCAGCAGCCGTAGATCAAATGATCGAGTCTATCCGCACGCTTTTGGAATCACAGAAGCAGTCGTTGTAAACTGAAGGAAACTAAATGAAAAAAACAATTGTTCTCGCAGGAGATTATGCCTATATTCGTCAGATTGAAACAGCGCTCAAGTCTCTCTGCTATCATAATAGCCATGTCAAGGTCTATATCTTTAATCAGGATATTCCCCAAGAATGGTTCCGCGCTCTCAGGCCGATAGTAGAGCAAATGGGCGGTGAGTTAGTGGATGTCAAGATGCTTGGCGCCCAATTTCAGATGAACTGGAGCAATAAACTGCCCCATATCAATCACATGACCTTTGCCCGTTACTTTATCCCTGATTTTGTCGAAGAGGACAAGGTTCTTTACTTGGATAGTGATTTGGTTGTGACGGCTGATTTGACGGCTCTCTTTGAAATGGACTTAGGCGAAAACTACCTTGCTGCTGCACCATCTTGTTTTGGAGTTGGGGTTGGCTTTAATGCAGGTGTACTCTTGATCCATAACAAAAAATGGCGGGCAGAAGCCGTGAGACAAGAGCTAGTTGAGTTGACGGAGCGGGAACACCAACATGTGAGTGAAGGAGACCAGTCCATCCTCAATATGCTCTTTCATGACAGCTATGCTCCTCTGGGACAGAACTATAATTTTCAGATTGGCTTTGACAGTGGGGCTGCCTCACATGGACATGAATTTATCTTCCAGATTCCTTTGGAGCCTCTGCCAGCCATCTTGCATTTCCTCTCTCAGGACAAACCTTGGAACACTCATTCGGTTGGGCGTTTGCGTGAGGTTTGGTGGCACTATCATCTGATGGAGTGGTCTGCCATTACTGAAAAATGGCGTCAGGCTGGAATTGACTATCCAGTCACAGTCTATCAGCCGGCTATGACTTGTGTTAATTTGACCAACTCCTGGCATCTTGAGAAAATCGACTATCTGGTTCAAGCCTTGCCAGAGGTGCATTTCTACATTGCAGCCTATACAACGATGGCACCGGAACTCATGCTCTTGTCACGTTTTGAAAATGTGACCCTCTATCCCAACACCTTCCCCCTCTTGGTCGAGAAATTGATCCAGCAGACAGATGTCTATCTCGATATTAACCACGATGACAAGTTGAGTGTTGTTTATGACTATATTTCACGCTTTGAGAAACCGATCTTGACTTTTGACAATACCCAGTCGCGGGAACTACCTCAAAGTACCTATGCGGGTATTTTCTCAGCAGAAAGACCAGAAGAAATGGTAGCAGCTCTGACAGCTTATCTGGACGAGAAAGCTCACGAAAACTGAGATAGAGATTTGAATGTGCTAAGATAAAAAGGCTGGATAGGCCTCGTGTGACAGGACAGAAAGATAAAAATGAAAAGGAGGAGCTAGTGAAAGAATTTCGTTCATCGATAGCAGTAAAAAAAGGGATGCGCACCCTGTTTTTGCTCTTTATTTATGTGCTCGGGAGTCGTCTGGCTCTTCCTTTTGTTGATCTCAATAGTCGGGATTTTCTCGGAGGAAGCGCAGCCTATCTGGACTTTTCAGTAGCTCTGACTGGTGGAAATCTTCGCAGTCTCTCTCTCTTTTCCATCGGGCTTTCACCTTGGATGTCAGCTATGATCTTGTGGCAGATGTTTTCCTTTTCAAAGAAACTGGGCTTAAACTCAGTTTCTTCGGAAGTTCAGGATAGACGGAAAATGTACTTGACGTTAGGGATTGCCTTGATTCAGGCCTTGGCCTTGACGACAAACCTCCCTGTCCAAGCTCCCTACAATCCCTTCTTGGTCTTTCTCCTCAATACCAGCCTTTTGGTTGCAGGGACCTTCTTCTTAGTTTGGCTGTCGGACATCAATGCGTCTATCGGAGTTGGAGGCCCTGTCGTCATTTTATTGGCAAGTATGGTGGCTTCACTCCCTCAGGACATCCTCCAATCGGTCCAAGTTCATAAGATATCTCCTTGGCTGCTTTTCCTATTGGTAGTGCTTGGTGTCCTCTTTACCTATCTAGTCGTTCTCTTTTACCGAGCGCGATACCGCATCCCTATCAATAAAATCGGACTTCATTCTCGTTTTAAACGCTATTCCTATCTGGAAATTATGCTCAATCCTGCTGGTGGTATGCCTTATATGTATGTGATGAGTCTCATGGGCTTACCTTCTTATCTCTTGCTCTTGCTTCAACATCTGGATAAGGGTAATCCTCTCTACCCTACCATACTGGAGCAGTATGCGATGGGGAAACCCTTGTGGATCTATGCTTATATCCTTATCCTCTTTGTCTTTAGCATTGCCTTTGCTTTTGTCAATGTGAGTGGTCAACAGATCGCAGATCGGATGAAGCAATCAGGAGATTACATCTACGGGGTCTATCCTGGTGAGGATACCAGTCGCTTTATCAATCGCTTGGTTCTTCGATTTGCTCTGATAGGTGCAGTCTTTAACGTTACCTTGGCTGGACTTCCAATCTTGTTTGTCTTGAAGGATGAGAGTCTGTTAAAAGTCAGCATGATTCCCGGACTCTTTTTAATTTTGAGTGGCATGCTCTTTACGATTCACGACGAACTGCAGGCGCTCAGATTAAATGAAAGGTATCGGCCACTATTCTAGGAGGTTTTGATGTATTACTTTATCCCAGCTTGGTATGGCAAGGAGCGTCCCTGGCATGCTGATTTGACACCCTGGTATTTTTCTCATTTTAAGCTAGAATTTGATGACACCTTCAATCAGATTCGCTTGATGCAACGCCAAGGGATTCCTGCCCAGGTCCTCCTTTTGTCCTATCAGCCTCATTTGCGCTATTTTCTCCATCGCCAAGGTATTTTAGAAGCACAAGTTTATTCCTTATTTGATGAATTGCAGGATTTTCATGAGATTCGACCGCAGGTCTTGCAACTCAGAGATATTGAGTGGGAAGAGGACTGCGAGTTTGTTTACAGTCCCTTTACCATTCTGGTGCTGAAGGATGGAAAGCCCTATGCCCAGGTAGAGCATGGGATAGAAGGTTTTATCAGTACGATTCAGTATTTCAAGGAAGATGGGCTCTTGTCTGCCAACTACCTGATGGATGATCGGGGGCTGGTTTCCAGTGTGATTTACTACCAAGATGGTCAGGCTATCTACCAAGACTACCTCAATCCCAAGGGACTGTGGCAGTTTAGAGAGTACTTGCAAGATGGGGGCCGTATCGAGGTCAATCCTATCTTTGCTTTTCGCTTCCAAAAAGAGGCCTACCGAGATATGGGAGAATTGATTGCGGAGTTTTTTGAGAAGAAAATAGCTCACCTTCCCGAGGAAGGAACGACCTATTTTCTGCCTGCGTGTGACCAGCATAATACTTTCCTTTTAGATCGATTGCCTCGCCAAAGCACCAAGGTTCTCAGCCTTTTTATCGGACGAAATCCCCAAGAGCAATTACCACAACTGGCAGGTCTGCTGGATAAGGTGGACCTTGTTCTGGTTGACAGGGAGGATACCCTGCGCTTGGCTCAGTCTGCCTTTTCAGAACAAGCAATGAAGTTTCGTCATTTATCGCCTTTTGATACGCGCTTGGAGCTGGGAAAGAGTCAGACTCGGAAGGAGTCGCTTCTCTACTATCAACTGGACTTTGAGCAGGGGATAGAGGACCAGGCTCTCTATCAGGTCTTGCGTTTCCTTTCTGAAAACAAGGATACAGAGCTGGTCTTTGGAGCCTTTGCTGCTAGTCAAGAAGAAATGAAGCGGCTGGAAACACGTGTTTCTGAGATGATTGCAGAGCAGTTTCAAGACCAGGAACTGGAGAAGGAAGTTGATTATCAAGGAGCTGAAAATCCACTTGAGGACAATCGCCATCAGAGCAAGCGCTATTCGTTTGTCAATATGAGGGATGAATCGGAGTTAATCAAGCAGCTGGAATTTGTTCGTTTGATTGTCGATTTGAACAGTCAGCCTCTTCTTTATACTCAGATCGCGGGGATTAGTGCTGGTATCCCTCAAATCAATAGGGTCAAAACAGAGTATGTCAGCCATCAGAAGAATGGCTATCTGTTGGAAAATACTGCCGATTTTGCTCAAGCTGCCCATTACTATCTCGATAGCCTGCAGGTGTGGAATGATGCTCTGATCCATTCCATCGAAAAGATAAAGGAACACACTGGGGAGCAATTCCTGATCAAGCTAGAAAAGTGGTTGGAGGAGGTGACTCATGGAAAAGAAATATAAGATCTTGCAAATCGGTCCAGAGGATTGGCGAGATACCCTTGCCCTACCAGCCCAACTTGACTGGTATCATGTTCCTCCCAACACACCGTCTGCCATCCAGAAAATCATGGATGAGAAAAATTTGGATCACTTTCATGCTGTCATTCTCACGGATGGGGCTTATCTAGTAGATTTGTTGCCTTTTGCATCTAGCTTGGAACCCTATACGGTTTTCTATCCAGAACAGTTTGCAAGTCAGGATAAAAACATTCAGAACCTCATCAAACAGCACTGTATGCAAGCAATGGATCTGTCAGACCGACAGGGCTTTGTTCGAGACCTTTCCACCTCCCTCTTTGAAGGTGGTTATGGAGACAAGCTGAGTCCAGCTACGATACGGATTCACCCGAGTTTCCAAGGCTCTATCTCCTATCAAGGATTTGAATATCTGGAGCTGGAAGGAGACTTTGGCAAGACCTATACCCAGCTAGCTTCTTGGGCCTATAATCAGTCTGTCCAAGCCCATTCGCCAATCGAACTCTGGCTCGAATATGAAAAGAGTGGACCAGTGGACTTGCGCTTGCGTTTGCGAAAAATCCCAGCAGGATCCGTTTCAGAGATTAGACAGGACATTCTCTTTGAGGAAGCAGACTTTGCCTCAGCAATCATAGTGGAGCAAGACTATGATGCTTATCTTAGCATTTCTCTTGAAGCGCGTGGTCAGGGAAAGGTCAACATCGGCAATCTCCACCAACGCTGGAGCCGGAAACAGTTTGGAAAGTTTGTTCTCGGAGGCAATATCCTACATGACAAAAAACGCGAGGAAATCAACTATTTCTTTCACCCGGGGGATTTCAAGCCTCCTCTAGCAGTCTATTTCTCAGGTTACCGTCCGGCGGAAGGTTTTGAGGGTTACTGGATGATGAAGAATCTCAGATGCCCCTTTCTCCTCTTTTCGGACCCTCGATTAGAAGGAGGAGCCTTTTACCTAGGAACTGGGGAGTTGGAAGACAGCATACAAGCAACCATCCAACACTATCTGGACTATCTAGGCTTGGATAGAAGTGACTTGATCCTATCTGGGCTGTCAATGGGAACCTTCCCAGCCCTCTACTACGGAGCCTACTTTGAACCCAAGGGGATTGTAGTCGGAAAACCCTTGACCAATCTAGGAACCATCGCACAGCGGGGCCGACTAGAGGCGCCAGGAGTCTTTCCAACTAGCTTTGATGTCTTGCACCTTCAGACTGGAGGAGTGAGTCAGAAAGACATGAAGGACTTGGATCAACGTTTTTGGACCCGATTTGAACAAGCTGATTTTTCCCAGACGACCTTTGGTCTTTCTTACATGAAGGACGAGGATATGGATAGTGGTGCCTATGACCAGCTAGTGGAGACTCTTTGCCAGACAGGAGCTAAGATTTTGTCGAAAGGGACAGCAGGTCGACACAATGATGATACAGGAACAAACGTTGCCTGGTTTATTCATTTTTACAAGATGATACTAGAAGAATACGGAAGAGGTGAGACATGATTATCATCAAGAGAGAGGATATTAGGTGGGGCGAGATGGGAGCCACTTATCTTTACGGTAGCCAGATCACCTATCATGCAGATGGTCATGTTACCCTGAAAAATCCTTTGCTGGCTTCAGGTGAAACCCTTAAAACCTGGTTTTCCAGTGTCAACTACCAGGCTACTAGAAGCCAGCCCAGCCTCCCTCTTCTTAAGAAAAATCATACCTACCGTCTCTCTATGAAGATGCAGGTTCAACCGACTAATGGCCTCTATCTCAAACTGACCTTTTTAAACCGTTATGAGGAAATCATCGAGGAGAAGATTGAAAGACAATTTTCTTTTAGCTTCACCTATCCTGAAGTGGCCTACACCTACCGCCTTTCCTTGATTAGTGCAGGTTTTGAGGCTCTTGACTTTGTTTCGTTTTCTATTGAGGAGGATGCTGGTGTTTAATCATTTGTATCAGGAAAGACAACTGAGAAAGGTCAAGAAGCTTTTAAGCCAAATCAACGCCCTCAAAGAAGAGATGGCAGCTCTCAGTGATGAGGAAATGGCTGCAAAGACAGAGGAGTTTCGCCAGCGCCTTGCCCAGGGAGAAACCTTAGATGAGCTATTGGTAGAAGCCTATGCCCTTGTTCGTGAGGCCGATAAACGGGTCTTGGGTCTCTTTCCCTATGATGTGCAAGTCATGGGAGCCATTGTGATCCACCAAGGAAATGTGGCTGAGATGAATACGGGTGAGGGCAAGACCTTGACTGCAACCATGCCCCTCTACCTCAATGCCCTAACGAGAAAAGGTAGCATGCTGGTCACGACTAATGACTATCTGGCTAGACGGGATGCAAGCGAAATGGGCCCAGTTTACCAATTTTTAGGTCTAACTGTCGGTCTTCCCTTCTCAGAGGACCCAAAAGAGGACTTGACTGCGGAAGAGAAAAGAAAGATCTACACCTCGGACATCGTCTACACGACCAATAGTGTACTGGGATTTGACTATCTCAATGACAATCTTGCCTCCACTCGTGAGGGGAAATTCCTACCTCCCTTTAACTATGTCATCATTGATGAGATCGATGACATTCTACTCGATAGTGCCCAAACTCCCTTGATTATTGCAGGCTCTCCCCGTGTTCAGTCTAACTATTATGGGATGATTGATACCCTAGTGACGACCTTGGTTGAAGGAGAAGACTACATCTACAAGGAAGAAAAAGAGCAGGTTTGGTTGACCCGAAAGGGGGCCCAGACGGTTGAAGCTTTCTTAGGAATTGATCATCTCTACAAGGAAGAGTACGCCAGTTATGTTCGGCATCTAGTCTATGCTCTCAGAGCTCATACGCTCTTTACCAAGGACAAGGACTACCTGGTTCGAGGGCAAGAAATGGTCTTGTTAGACAATGGAACAGGTCGCCTGATGGAAATGACCAAACTTCAAGGAGGTCTCCACCAAGCCATCGAAGCCAAGGAACATGTGAAGCTCTCTCCTGAGACCAGAGCCATGGCTTCAATCACCTACCAAAGTCTCTTTAAAATGTTTCGCAAAATCTCAGGTATGACAGGAACGGGAAAGGTAGCAGAAAAAGAATTTTTCGAAACCTACAACATGGCCGTCATTCGCATCCCGACCAATCGCCCACTTAGGCGAATGGACCATCCGGACAATCTCTATGTGACCCTCCCTGAGAAAGTGTATGCCTCTCTCGAAGCTATCAAGACCTACCACGCCAAAGGCAATCCACTCCTGATCTTTGTCGGATCTGTTGAAATGTCCCAACTTTACTCGTCCTTGCTCTTGCGAGAGGGGATTTCCCACAATGTCCTCAATGCCAATCATGCGGCGCGTGAAGCCCAGATCATCGCAGAGTCTGGACAGATGGGGGCAGTGACCGTTGCGACTTCTATGGCAGGTCGCGGGACAGATATCAAACTCGGTCCAGGAGTCGCAGAATTGGGCGGTTTGATTGTGATCGGTACCGAGCGAATGGAGAGCCGACGGATTGACCTGCAAATCAGAGGTCGTTCCGGCCGCCAGGGCGATCCAGGCATGTCTCAATTTTTCGTGTCGCTTGAAGATGATGTGATCAAAAAGTTCGGACCGTCTTGGGTTCACGACCTGTATCAAGACTACCAAGTGGAAGATATCAGCAAACCCATCCTACTTAAGGCTCGCAAGTACCGCAACCTCGTCAGAAAAGCCCAAGAGGCTAGTGATAGTGCCAGTCGCTCAGCGCGCAGACAAACCTTAGAGTATGCGGAAAGTGTCAATATCCAGCGCCAAATGGTCTACAAAGAAAGAGATTGCTTGCTAGATGGGAGCCGTGATTTAGAGCATATCCTTGAGGATATACTGGCAGACTATACCAAACAAATCTCAGAAAAAGCTTATAGCAGTCCCCAAGAGCTCTTTCACTTCATCGTGACCAATATTAGCTTTGGGATGAGAGAATTACCAGCTGATTTGGATTTAGCTGATGCAGATCAGATTCGGGAGTTACTAGAGGAAATAATAGCAAAGGAAATCGCAGCCAAAAAGGAACTTCTCCAACCTCACCAGCTCTATGATTCTTTTCTAAGAATATCCATGCTCAAGGCTATTGATGACAACTGGGTTGAGCAAGTAGACTATCTCCAACAGCTCAGTCTAGCAATCGGGAGCCAGTCTGCTTCTCAAAAGAACCCTATCGTGGAGTACTATCAGGAGGCCTATGCAGGCTTTGAAACCATGAAGCAACAAATCCGTACAGATATGGTTCGCAATCTTCTCATGGGGATTGTGGAAGTAACGCCCAAAGGTGAGATTCTCACCCATTTTCCATAAAAAGAGGATCATATGACAATTTACAATATAAATCTAGGAATCGGTTGGGCGAGCAGTGGTGTCGAATATGCCCAGGCCTACCGAGCAGGGATTTTTAGAAGTTTAGACCTAGCATCTAAGTTTATCTTTACCGACTTGATTTTAGCAGACAATATCCAGCACTTAACGGCCAATATCGGCTTTGCGGATGATCAGGTAATCTGGCTTTACAATCATTTTACAGATATCAAGCTAGCACCGACCAGTGTTACAGTTGACGAGGTCTTAGCCTCTTTTGGTGGCCTTGAGAGTCATAGGGAGCAGGATGGCAAGGTCTTGCGCGTCTACTTTTCAGATGAGGATAAGTTTGTGACCTGCTACTTGGTAGACTCGGCTAAGAATCTAGTACAGCATGCAGAGTATGTATTTGGGGGAAACTTGATTCGCAAGGATTATTTCTCCTACAAACGCTACTGTACAGAATATTTCGCGCCTAAAGACCAAGTGGCTAGACTCTATCAACGAAGCTTTTTCAATGAAGACGGCAGCACCGCTTACGATATCTTGCTGACTGAAGGTCAGGAAGAGGTCTATCGATTTAAGGACCGGATTCTGTACGGAAAGCCAGCCCTTATGCGCTATTTTATGCAACATTTGAACTTGAGCAAGTCTGATTTGGTCATCTTGGATAGGGAAACAGGGATTGGTCAGGCTGTTTTTGAAGAAGCACAAAAGGCCCATCTAGCAGTTGTCGTTCACGCAGAGCACTATAGTGAAAATGCTAGTAACGAAGCCTATCTCCTTTGGAATAATTATTATGAGTATCAGTTTACAAATGCGGACAAGGTCGATTGTTTTATCGTGTCTACGGATCGGCAGAAGGAAGTTCTCGAAGGTCAATTTGCCCAGTACAGTCAGCATCGTCCACGAATCGTCACGATTCCAGTTGGGAGCATTGATCAGCTGACGGAGCCTGCTAGGGAACGCAAGCCCTTTTCTCTCATTACCGCTTCGCGTCTGGCCAAGGAAAAACACATCGACTGGCTCGTCAAGGCGGTTATCCAGGCGCATCAAATCCTTCCAGAGCTTACCTTTGACATTTATGGCAGTGGGGGTGAAGAGTCCCTTTTAAGGGAAATCATCACGGCTCACCAAGCGGAGAACTATATCCAGCTCAAGGGGCATGCAGACCTAGCTCAGATCTATCCCCAGTACGAGGTCTATCTGACAGCCTCAACCAGTGAAGGCTTTGGTCTGACCTTGATGGAGGCTGTTGGTTCAGGCTTGCCCCTGATTGGTTTTGATGTACCTTATGGAAACCAGACCTTTATACAGGACGGTCAAAATGGCTACTTGATCCCAAGTTCGGATGACCATGTAGAAACGGCGATTAAAAGATCCTTTGCAGAAAAGATCTGCCAGCTCTATCAGGAAAATCATTTGCCAGCTATGCGAACAGCATCTTATGAGCTAGCTAGAGGATTTTTAACAGACAAAGTAAGGGACAAGTGGAAGAAAACGATAGAGGAGGTCCTGCATGATTCAACTATTTGATCGATATGGTCAGGAAAGTCGAGATTTACATGAAAGTCTAGAAGCTGCTGGCCTGTCCCATGTCACGGTTGTGATCGAGCCAGATGGCTTTCTCCCAGATAGGATTCTTTCTCCCTTTACCTACTATCTAGGTTACGATTCGGGAAAAGCTCTTTATTTCAATCAAGTAGTCGTACCTGAATTTTGGGAGATTGCGGGAAATAATCAGTCGGCCCATATCTTAGAGGATTCTCGGGAGAGGGGCGTGATTCACTATGTGGATGCTCCTCAGGCCCGTTTGGTCAAGCAAGTCGACTGGAAGGATCTATCCGGCCGCATCTACCAAGCAGACCACTATAACCGATACGGAGCCTGCTTTGCCAAGACCACCTATAGTGCAGATGGACAGGCTATCCTGACCAAGTACCAGGATGCAAAGGGACAGGAAATTGTCCTAGAAAATCATGTGACAGGCGATATCCTCCTAACCTTGCCCGGACAAGGTCTACGCCATTTTAAAAATCGAGTAGAGTTCACGATCTTCTTTTTGCAAGATTTGGGAATCGACATTCGCCACCTTCTCTTTAACACTCTCGCTACCTCTTTTTTGGTCTCATACCATTATCCAGACAAGAGCGGACAGGACATCTTGGTTTGGCAAGAACCGCTAGATGATTGTCTTCCTGGTAATATGCAGTTACTACTGGAGCAAGAGGACTTGAGAGCCAAGCAGATCCTCATACCAGACAAGGCTACCTATGAAAAGGCCTTGGCCTTGACCAATCCAGCCTATCATGACAAGTTTATCCACCTAGGTTATCATTATCAGTTCAAAAGAGAAAACTTCGTCCGAGCAGATGCCTTGATTGTTACCAACTCAGATCAGGTCGAGCATATCGAAACCTTGATTGAGTCCTTGCCAATGGTGACCTTCCGAATCGCGGCAGTGACTGAAATGTCGTCCAAGTTGCTAACCTTGCTTTCCTATCCCAATGTCGTTCTCTATCAAAACGCTAGTCCGCAAAAGATTCGAGAACTCTACCAGCTGTCGGATCTCTATCTAGACATCAATTACGGAAACGAGCTTTTGGATGCTGTCCGTCAAGCCTTCGAGCACAATATGCTCATCCTAGCCTTTGACCAGACAGCTCATAACAGACCTTACACAGCTCCAGAACACCTCTTTAATTTGCAGACTGTTGGAGACATGATTGCGAAGATTCAAGAAGCTCTCAGCAGTCTTGACAAGATGGGCCAAGCCCTTGGACATCAAGGTCGCCATACTAACTATGTGGACTTGGCTACTTACCAAGAGAGGATGGGAAGGATAATAGGGGAAGGACATGACTAAAAAAGATTTATTTTACAAGGATGTCGAAGGACGCATGGAAGAGTTAAAGCAAGGAGCGCTTAAGAAAGAAAAGCCTAGCCGAGGAGAAAAGATCAGTAAAACCTTCTCCATTTTACTCGGCATGCTCATCCTTCTTACCCTGATCTTTACATTATTAGGAATCTTGAGGTGAAATTGATGGAAGTTTTGATGATTATAGGAATAATCCTAGCCGTCGCCTTGATTGTCCTGGTTTTCATCCAACCTCGCCAAAGCCAACTCTTTTCCATGGATGCGACCAGCAATATCGGAAAACCAGGATACTGGCAGAACAACCGATTGGTAAAAATTGTAACCCTCTTGCTCAGTATAGCACTGTTTGTATTGCTCCTTATTTTTATGATAGTGACCTATCAGTAAGGATGCAGTTCCATTCGCAGATGAGGAATACTAAACACGAAAAAAAGATCCAAGCAAATCGGAGGATAAAATGGAAGAACTAATGAATGAAAAAATTATCGAAATCGTGCATCAAGCCAACGATATGATTCCAGTAGAGTGGGATGACTTGTATCCCTTCTACCAAGCAGGCTACATTCCTTGCGGATATGCGGGTGGACAATATAAAGTCTTCTAGCTTGGATTGTTATAAAAGTAAATCTAACTGTTGAAAGAGTCTGTGAAATTTTAAATACGGCTAGTCGTGATAGGGATTCAGGTTCTACAGAAGATATCCCTGTTTTGATGATTCCAAGGGCAATGGTTAAATAAACTTTCCTTCCAAATGCAAAACAAAAGAACCTCAGAGGAATTCTCTGAGGTTCTTTGCGTTCTAGTTTCCATATTTTTGGTAAAAATCGACCTTGACTTGGATAAAGGTTTCGGCTTCGCGTAGTAGCTGCAGGAGGGTAGCACGGGTTTCAAACTCCTCACGTGTTTTCGGGAGACTCCGATTGCGGAAGACTTGCAGATAGCGTTCGATGTCATCAAGTAGGTCATGAGCAGGATTGGTCTGGCTTAGCTGGGCAGCAATCTTAGAAAAGAGCTGGGCCAAGATCAAACTCTCACTTGCCGCCAAGTGGCATGTGTTGATCTGCTGGGCCATATTTCGCAGGATACGACTTTGTCGCTGCCTCATCTCAAAGTAGTGGATATGGTAGTCCGTCTGGTGAAAGAGGTGGTCCGAGTGATCCAAATAGACCAGCTTGAGGGCTTCCTCAAGAAGGCTATCTAATTCGTCAACGAGTTGGGCTTGATTGCGTCCGTCTCCTCTTGACAGATAGTATTTAAAGCGAAGCAGGATGTCTTTTAACTTTTCTTCGACCTGAAGGTGGTAACTTTGGATGGCTTTCTCACGAGAGGGCATATAAAGGTTGACCAATAGGGCAAAGCTTGTCCCGATGAGGAAGAGGAGCACTTCATTGAGCAAGAGTTCTGGGGAAGTAGACTCCTGTACCAAGAGATGACCGACCAAGACACTGCTAGGGGTGATGCCGATTTCCCAGCCCATTTTATAGGCTAGAGGCACATAGAGAGCCAGATAGAGGCCCAGGCTCCAGATGTGAAAGCCTGTCAGCTGAAAGGCTAGAACACCCATAGCGAGCGCAAGGAGCATGGAAAAGAGGCGATTACGTGCTAATTTCAGCGTGCTTCTGCGCGTGTCGGAGAGGCTTAAGAGGGCGATAATTCCAGCTGAAATTGCTGATGATAAATCTAAAAAATAAGCGAGTAAACAAGCGAGACAGGTCGCTAAGATCAGTTTTGTCGTACGTTGAGTGAGGGACATGAAAATTTCCTAAACTAATAGAATCAAGTATTTAACGAGGAATCAGAGACTAGGGACGAAGTTTTCGGTTTGTAGCATACTCGGCAACTGCTGTAAAGAGGACATCTGTTGAAGAGTTCAGGGCTGTCTCGCAGGAGTCTTGCACAACCCCAATAACAAAACCGACTCCGACAACCTGCATAGCCAAGTCGTTGGAAATCCCAAAGAGGCTACAAGCGACAGGAATGAGGAGAAGGGATCCCCCAGCGATTCCAGAGGCCCCGCAGGCAGAAATGGCAGCCACGACACTGAGCACAAATGCTGTCCCAAAGTCTACCGAGATTCCGAGTGTATTGACGGCAGCTAGGGTCAGGACATTTATGGTAACAGCAGCGCCAGCCATGTTGATGGTTGAACCAAGCGGGATGGAGACAGAGTAGGTGTCAGGATTCAGTCCCAGGTCTTGACAGAGTTTCATATTGACAGGTATATTGGCGGCAGAGCTACGAGTGAAAAAGGCTGTAATACCACTGACACGTAGACATTTCAAAACAAGGGGATAGGGATTTTTCCTCATAAAGAGAAAGGCGATGAGCGGGTTGATGATGAGAGCAACAAAGGCCATGGTAGCAATCAAGAGTCCTAGGAGGACACCGTAGTTAGCCAGACTGGCAATGCCCTTGTCTGAGATGGTCTTAAACACCAAACCTAAAATCCCAAAGGGAGCTAGGTTGATAATCCATTCCACGATTTTAGAGGTGACATCTGCCATGGTTCTCAGTAATTCTTTACTGTGTTTACTTGCCTCTCTCATAGCCAAGCCAAAGATGACTGCCCAAGAGAGAATCCCGATATAGTTGGCTTCAACAATGGCATTTAAGGGATTGTCCACCAGTTTGAGCAAGAGGTTGCTGAGGACTTGACCGATACCGTCAGGAGCAGCAACTTCTGTATTTGCACTGGTCAAGGTGATTTGCACAGGCAGTAAGAAACTAGCTAGAACGGCCACCAATGCAGCAGCAAAGGTTCCGAGCAAGTATAGGAAAATAACAGTCTTCATATTGGTGTTTTGTCCCTTTTGGTGTTGGGAAAGGGCATTGGCAACAAGGGCAAAAACCAAAATAGGAGCGATGGCTTTCAGTCCGCCTACAAAGAGATCTCCAAGCAGGCCAATTCCTGTAAGGTTTGGAAAGAGCATCCCTAATGTAGCTCCCAAAATCATTCCAATAAGGATTCGTTTGATGAGGCTTGCCTTGGTCCAGGCTCTAATGATTCGTTTCATAGCAGTCTCCTTCAAATGTATTGTTTATAATTATAGTATAAATATGCTATAGAGGCAAGTGATGTTTTGAAAATAGGAACGATAATTGAATAATTATGAAAGAAAAGAGAAGGGCGATTTTATGGTATAATAGGGAAAAGGAGTTTTATATGCAAGATTTTTTTCAACGCTATTTTGATAAACTTGATTTAACAACCATATTAGAGAATCTCTTGACCAAGGTGATTTCTCTTTTGATTTTGTTTTTACTATTTTATATAGCTAAAAAGATGCTTCATGCAACTGTACGAAAGATTGTCAAGCCCTCGCTTAAATTTTCCAATCGAGATGCAGGAAGACAAAAGACTATCTCCCGTTTGCTGGAGAATGTCTTTAACTACATTCTTTATTTCTTTCTGCTCTACTGTATCCTGTCTATTTTAGGTTTGCCAGTTTCTAGCCTCCTTGCCGGTGCGGGGATTGCTGGGGTGGCCATTGGTATGGGGGCGCAAGGCTTTCTATCCGATGTCATTAATGGCTTCTTCATCCTTTTTGAACGCCAGCTTGATGTGGGTGATGAAGTCGTTCTCACAAATGGACCGATTACCGTTTCTGGAAAGGTCGTTAGCGTAGGAATCCGTACAACGCAACTGCGAGGTGACGATCAAGCCCTTCACTTTGTTCCCAATCGCAATATCACCGTCGTCAGCAATCTATCTCGTACTGAATAGGCCGGCTATTTTAGCAGATTTATGGTACAATAGAAGGAGTTTGGTAAAGGAGAGAGTATGCTATTTGTAGAGAAAAAATTAGGTCACGATTGTACATGGATAGACCTTGATGTGGACAAGATTAAAAACATGGAAGACCTTTCGGATGTCTATGGATTGGACAAAGAAACTATCGAGTATGCTCTGGATAGAAATGAGCGTGCCCACATGGACTATCACCGTGAAACGGGAACGGTCACCTTCATTTATAATGTTCTTGATTTAGAAAAAGACAAAGAATATTATGAAGCGATTCCGATGACCTTTATCGTTGAAAAACAACGGCTGATCACAATTAGCAATCACAAGAATAGTTATGTGATTAAACGTATGGCAACCTATCTTGAAAGCCATGAAGTTGTTTCAATCTACAAATTTCTTTTTGCCAGTTTAGAGATTATAAGCAATGCTTATTATCCAGTTATTGAAGAGATGGATAAAAGTAAGGATGAAATCAGTGCACTTCTTCGTCAAAAAACAACTAAAAAGAATCTTTTTGCCCTCTCTGACTTGGAAACTGGTATGGTTTACCTGACAGCTGCTGCCAAACAAAATCGTCTCCTCTTGGAACACATCCAAGGGCATGCTCTTTATCGCAATTTTAATGAGGTAGAAAGAGAGCAGTTTGACGATGCCATGATTGAAGCGCACCAGTTGGTTTCGATGACAGACTTGATTTCTCAAGTTTTGCAACAACTCTCAGCCTCTTACAACAACATCCTAAATAATAATCTAAATGATAATTTGACAACTTTGACAATTATCTCAGTCTTGCTAGCTATCCTTGCGGTTATTACAGGATTCTTCGGAATGAATGTTCCCTTACCGTTTGCAGATGAACCAAATGCTTGGATTTATATTTTGATAGCTAGTCTCATTTTATGGGTAGTCTTAGCCCAATATTTAAAGAATATTGCTAGAAATTAAAAAGAAAAGGAGCCAGAATGGCGATTGAAAATTATATGCCAGATTTTGCTGTGGAAGCAGTTTATGATCTGACAGTCCCAAGCCTGCAGGCGCAGGGGATCAAGGCTGTTTTGGTCGATTTGGACAATACCCTCATTGCTTGGAACAACCCTGATGGGACGCCAGAGATGAAACAGTGGCTACATGACCTTCGGGATGCAGGTATTCGCATCATCGTGGTCTCAAATAATACTAAAAAACGGGTCCAACGCGCAGTTGAGAAATTTGGAATTGATTACGTTTATTGGGCCTTGAAACCCTTCACATTTGGGATTGATCGTGCCATGAAGGAATTTCACTATGAGAAAAATGAAGTGGTCATGGTTGGTGACCAGCTCATGACGGATATACGCGCAGCGCATCGTGCGGGTATTCGCTCGATCTTAGTCAAGCCCTTGGTCCAACACGACTCCATCAAAACGCAGATTAACCGAGCTCGCGAGCGCCGTGTCATGCGCAAAATCACTGAAAAGTACGGACCGATTACATATAAAAAAGGAATTTAATTATGGAAGAAATTCTCTGTATTGGTTGTGGAGCAACCATTCAGACGACAGACAAGACTGGTCTTGGATTTACCCCCCAGTCGGCACTCGAAAAAGGTTTGGAGACAGGCGAAGTCTATTGCCAACGCTGTTTCCGTCTCCGCCATTACAATGAAATCACAGATGTCCAGTTGACGGACGATGATTTCCTCAAACTCTTGCACGAGGTGGGAGACAGTGATGCCTTGGTGGTCAATGTTATTGATATCTTTGACTTTAATGGCTCTGTCATCCCAGGCTTGCCACGTTTTGTATCGGGTAATGATGTCCTCTTGGTTGGAAATAAGAAAGATATCCTGCCCAAGTCAGTTAAACCAGGCAAGATTAGCCAGTGGCTTATGGAACGTGCCCACGAAGAAGGTCTTCGCCCTGTGGATGTTGTCCTGACTTCGGCTCAGAATAAGCATGCTATTAAGGAAGTCATTGACAAGATTGAATACTACCGTAAGGGCCGCGATGTCTACGTAGTTGGGGTAACCAACGTTGGAAAGTCAACCCTTATCAACGCCATTATCCAAGAAATCACAGGTGACCAAAATGTCATCACGACTTCGCGTTTTCCGGGGACAACCTTGGACAAGATTGAGATTCCGCTTGACGACGGAGCTTATATCTACGATACACCAGGGATTATCCACCGTCACCAGATGGCCCACTACTTGACGGCTAAAAACCTCAAGTATGTTAGTCCTAAAAAGGAAATCAAGCCCAAAACCTATCAGCTCAATCCTGAACAAACCCTGTTTCTAGGTGGTCTCGGACGCTTTGACTTTATTGCAGGAGAAAAGCAAGGTTTTACAGCCTTCTTTGACAATGAACTAAAACTCCACCGTACCAAGCTCGAAGGAGCGTGTGCCTTTTACGACAAGCACCTTGGAACCCTCCTCACGCCACCAAATAGTAAAGAAAAAGAAGATTTTCCAAAACTGGTTGAGCATGTATTTGCCATCAAGGACAAGACTGACCTGGTCATCTCAGGCCTAGGATGGATCCGCGTAACAGGCACCGCCAAAGTCGCCGTCTGGGCACCAGAAGGCGTCGCCGTCGTCACACGAAAAGCAATCATTTAAACACAGAAAGGAAAGGGTTGTCTTTATAAAGGCGAGCAGGGCGAGCCTATAGAGAATACTTTTCGCTGTGGTGTCAGTTGGTACAAGTGATTGTACCAACTGCGGAAAATTTGAGACCTTAGGCTCAAATTTTAGTCATGAAAGTCCAAAGGACTTTGCTGACGTCCGTCACCACTTCAGAAAAGTATAAAAAGAAACTCTTTTAAACAAATCATGTCATTAACATCAAAACAACGTGCCTTCCTCAACAGCCAGGCACATACCCTCAAACCTATCATTCAAATTGGAAAAAATGGTCTTAACGACCAAATCAAAACTAGCGTCCGTCAGGCTCTCGACGCCCGCGAATTGATCAAGGTTACTCTCTTGCAAAACACAGATGAAAACATCCACGAAGTAGCTGAAATCTTGGAAGAAGAAATTGGTGTGGATACAGTCCAAAAAATCGGACGCATCTTGATTTTGTTTAAACAATCTAGCAAGAAAGAAAATCGCAAGATTTCTAAAAAAGTCAAAGAAATCTAAACACCTACTCCAAACAACTGTTTTTACAGAGAATTAAAGGAAGACGAGCCTATGGCAATCGAATTATTGACTCCCTTTACCAAGGTAGAGTTGGAGCCAGAAATCAAGGAGAAAAAACGCAAACAAGTCGGGATTTTAGGGGGGAATTTTAACCCCGTTCACCATGCCCATCTTGTTGTGGCGGACCAAGTGCGACAACAGTTGGGACTGGACCAGGTTCTGCTCATGCCAGAATATCAGCCACCTCATGTAGACAAAAAAGAAACCATCCCTGAACACCACCGTCTCAAGATGCTTGAATTGGCGATTGAGGGGATTGAAGGCTTAGCCATTGAAACAATCGAGTTAGAGCGCAAGGGCATTTCCTACACCTACGACACCATGAAGATTTTGACCGAGCAACATCCAGACACGGATTATTACTTCATTATCGGGGCTGATATGGTGGACTATCTGCCGAAGTGGTACCGAATTGATGAGTTGGTCGACATGGTTCAGTTTGTTGGAGTTCAGCGCCCACGCTACAAGGCAGGGACTTCCTATCCAGTTATCTGGGTGGATGTGCCTCTCATGGACATCTCTTCTAGCATGGTACGTGACTTCCTTGCCCAAGGTCGGAAACCTAACTTTCTCCTACCTCAGCCAGTGCTAGACTACATCGAGAAGGAGGGACTCTACTGATGGCCTATCAAGACTATATCAACTGCTCCCGTGAGGCTTTGTTGGAAAAAATGGCAGAGCTTCTGCCTGAAAAACGTTTGACCCATTGTCTGGGTGTAGAGCGTGCAGCCATAGAACTAGCTGAGAGATTTGGAGTCGATGCCGAGAAAGCAGGACTAGCAGGTCTTCTCCACGACTATGCTAAAAAGTTGTCAGATCAGGAATTTCTTGACTTGATTGACCGTTATCAGCTAGACCCTGACCTCAAAAACTGGGGCAATAATGTTTGGCATGGCATGGTTGGAATTTACAAGATTCAGGAAGATTTGGATTTGTATGATCTAGAAATCCTACGAGCTATTGAAATCCATACAGTCGGAGCTGGTCAGATGACAGACCTTGATAAGGTTATCTACGTTGCAGACTATATCGAGCATAACCGCGCCTTTCCAGGCGTGGATGTGGCACGTGAAATTGCAAGTTTGTCACTTAATAAGGCAGTGGCCTACGAAACGGCACGAACTGTGGAGCATTTAGCTCATCAGGGATTCCCCATCTATCCCCAAACCCTGGAAACCTATAACGTCTTTGTGCACTATTTGAAAGAGGACTAAATGAACGAAAAAGAATTACTAGAACTAGTCGTGAAAGCGGCTGATGAAAAACGTGCGGAGGATATCCTTGCACTTGATGTACAGAATTTGACCAGCGTGACGGACTACTTTGTCATCACTAGCTCAATGAATAGCCGTCAGTTGGACGCTATCGCTGACAATATCCGTGAAAAAGTAGCTGAAGCTGGCTTTAAAGGTAGCCATGTCGAAGGAGATGCAGCTGGAGGCTGGGTCTTGCTGGACCTTGGTGGCGTCGTTGTGCATATCTTCTCAGAAGAAATGCGTGCCCACTATAACCTAGAAAAACTATGGCATGAGGCAGAGTCAGTAGACATTTCAGAAGCCTTAGCATAGGAAATGAACTCAGTTGTAGTCAACTGGGTTTTATTTGCTTAGTTTAGAAAAATGGATAGAAAGGTGAGGGCGTCGTGTTTAGTTCATCTCGAAACTGAACACGAGCTAAAAACTGCGAGAAAAAGAGTAACTTCCTTTGTATCTGACGATACAGCAGAAAGTTTTCTATTTTCTCCTTGCTTTTAACGCTCTTTGTATCTTAATTATGGCAACTTATGAAACCTTTGCGGCTGTTTACGATGCTGTGATGGATGATAGTTTATATGATAAATGGACGGATTTTTCTCTGCGTCATTTGCCTAAGACCAAGGAGAGAAAGAAGCTTTTGGAATTGGCTTGTGGAACAGGTATCCAGTCTGTGCGCTTTTCTCAAGCAGGCTTTGATGTGACGGGGCTTGACTTGAGCGCAGATATGCTGAAGATTGCGGAGAAAAGAGCTACTTCAGCCAAGCAAAAGATTGATTTTATTGAAGGCAATATGCTGGATTTATCTAAGGCAGGTCAATACGACTTTGTTACGTGTTACTCGGACTCTATCTGCTATATGCAGGATGAGGTCGAGGTAGGAGACGTCTTTAAGGAAGTGTATAGTGCCCTCAATGAAGATGGAGTTTTCATCTTTGATGTGCATTCGACCTACCAGACAGACGAAGTATTCCCTGGCTATTCCTACCATGAAAATGCGGAAGATTTCGCTATGCTTTGGGACACCTATGAGGACGAAGCTCCTCACTCCATCGTGCATGAGTTGACTTTCTTTGTCAAGGAGGCTGACGGTTCCTTTAGTCGTCACGATGAAGTACATGAGGAGCGAACCTATGAGGTCTTGACCTATGATATTTTGCTGGAACAGGCTGGTTTCAAGTCTTTCAAACTCTATGCGGACTTTGAGGACAAGGAGCCGACAGAAACCAGCACCCGTTGGTTTTTTGTCGCGCAGAAGTAGGAGAACATCATGACCATCACAGGTATTATCGCGGAGTTCAATCCTTTCCATAATGGGCACAAATACTTGCTTGAGCAGGCGAAGGGACTGAAAATCATTGCCATGTCTGGGAATTTCATGCAGAGAGGGGAGCCTGCTATCGTGGACAAGTGGACACGGGCTCAGATGGCGCTGGAAAATGGAGCGGATCTGGTAGTGGAATTGCCCTTTTTAGTTAGTGTTCAGGCGGCAGATTTCTTTGGCCAAGGAGCTGTGGATATCTTGGCTCGCTTAGGCATTGATACCCTAGCTTTCGGGACAGAGGAAGTTCTGGATTATCAAAAGATATCTGACTTATACACAGAGCAAGGTACTGAGATGGAGAAATTTGTGGAAAATCTGCCTGATTCCCTTTCCTATCCTCAGAAAACCCAAGCCATGTGGAAGGAATTTGCAGGTCTTGATTTTTCAGGCAATACACC
The DNA here is from genome assembly GCF_000187645.1 of Streptococcus sp. C300. GTDB lineage: Bacteria > Bacillota > Bacilli > Lactobacillales > Streptococcaceae > Streptococcus > Streptococcus oralis_CQ. The sequence continues at coordinate 554,599 of NZ_GL732466.1, read as the reverse complement.
CAATCATGTTCTAGCTTTGGCCTATGCCAAGGCGGTTGCGGGACGTAGAATCAAACTCCATCCGATTCAGCGTCAGGGGGCTGGTTATCATTCTGTGGATAAGGATGTTGACTTTGCCTCGGCAACAGCTCTCCGTCAGCATCAATCAGACCAAGATTTCTTAGAACGCTTTATGCCTTCTGTTGCTCTCTTTGAGCAGGCCAGTAAGGTGAGTTGGGATGACTATTTTCCCTTGCTCCGCTATCAAATCTTGTCAAATCCAGACCTAACAACGATCTATCAGGTCAATCAAGAAATGGCGGTGCGCATCAAGGAAGCTATCAAAACAGCCCAGTTTCTGGATGAATTGATTGAGGTAGTTGCGACCAAGCGTTATACCAAGGCGCGTGTCAGACGCCTCTTGACCTATATTTTGGTACAGGCCAGAGAAAGCGACTTGCCAGAAGGTATCCGTGTTCTTGGTTTTACCGAAAAAGGCAGACAACACCTCAAGTCTCTGAAAGAACAGGTCCATCTAGTCAGCCGAATTGGTAAAGAACCCTGGGATGCTATGACTCAAAAGGCAGACCAGATTTACCAACTAGGACAGCCAAGTATTGCAGAGCAGAATTTTGGAAGAGTGCCGATTAGAATAGAATCAAACTAAGTCTACTGAAAGGTAGGCTTTTTTTATTGTATGTTTTAATGAAAATGTCATTTTTAAGAGCTAGAAAGTTTGTTTGGTGATTTCAGAACTTTCTTCTAAAATTCACACAAAACTCTTCAATTTGGGTTTGTGAAAATCGGTTTTTTATGATAGAATATTAAGGAATGTATGTCATTCAATAAACAAATTTAATGAGGTAAAAACATGGAAATCATGACACTTGCGATTGCTGTTTTTGCCGTCATCATTGGTTTAGTCATTGGATATGTCAGCATCTCAGCTAAGATGAAATCATCTCAAGAAGCTGCAGAGTTGATGCTTCTAAATGCTGAACAAGAAGCAACTAATTTACGAGGACAAGCTGAGCGCGAAGCGGATTTATTACTAAATGAAGCTAAGAGTGAAAGCAAGTCTCTTAAAAAAGAAGCACTATTGGAGGCCAAAGAGGAAGCCAGAAAATACCGTGAAGAAGTGGACGCTGAATTTAAGTCAGAACGTCAGGAACTCAAGCAAATTGAAAGTCGTTTGACGGAACGTGCAACGAGTCTTGACCGCAAAGACGACAATTTGACGAACAAAGAAAAAACACTTGAACAAAAAGAACAAAGTATTTCTGATAGAGCAAAAAACCTTGATGCACGTGAAGAGCAATTAGAGGAAGTCGAAAGACAAAAAGAAGCTGAACTTGAACGTATCAGCTCCCTTTCCCAAACTGAGGCTCGAGATATTATCTTGGCTCAAACAGAGGAAAACTTGACCAAGGAAATTGCTAGCCGCATTCGTGAGGCTGAGCAAGAAGTGAAGGAACGTTCAGACAAGATTGCGAAAGATATCTTGGTTCAGGCTATGCAGCGTATCGCTGGTGAGTATGTAGCGGAGTCAACAAACTCTACAGTTCATCTACCAGACGATACCATGAAGGGACGCATTATCGGTCGTGAAGGTCGAAACATTCGTACCTTTGAAAGTTTGACAGGGGTCGATGTGATTATCGACGATACACCGGAAGTGGTAACCTTGTCAGGATTTGATCCGATTCGTCGTGAAATTGCTCGTATGACCATGGAAATGTTGCTCAAGGATGGCCGTATCCACCCAGCTCGTATCGAGGAGTTGGTGGAGAAAAACCGTCAGGAGATTGACAATAAAATCCGTGAATATGGGGAGGCTGCTGCCTATGAGATTGGTGCGCCGAACCTCCATCCAGACTTGATGAAAATCATGGGACGCTTGCAGTTCCGTACTTCTTATGGACAAAATGTCTTGCGTCATTCGATTGAGGTTGCTAAGTTATCTGGTATCATCGCCAGTGAACTTGGTGAAAATGCAGCTCTTGCCCGTCGTGCTGGATTCCTTCACGACATCGGGAAAGCTATTGACCGCGAGGTTGAAGGTAGCCACGTTGAGATTGGTACGGAATTGGCTCGTAAGTACAAGGAACACCCAGTTGTGGTCAATACCATTGCTAGCCATCACGGGGATGTCGAAGCCGAAAGTGTCATTGCAGTAATCGTTGCTGCAGCAGATGCCTTGAGTGCAGCGCGTCCAGGTGCTCGTAGTGAGTCTCTTGAAAGCTATATCAAGCGTCTCCATGATTTGGAAGAAATCGCCAATGGCTTTGAAGGAGTGCAAAATAGCTTTGCCCTTCAAGCAGGACGTGAAATCCGTATCATGGTAAATCCAGGACAAATCAAAGACGACAAAGTCACAATCTTGGCTCACAAAGTTCGTGAGAAAATTGAAAATAATCTCGATTACCCAGGAAATATCAAGGTAACCGTGATCCGCGAACTTCGTGCAGTAGATTATGCTAAATAAATAAGAAAGAGCAGTTGAAATATTACTGCTTTTTTGTTACACTAGATAGAAAGACTGTAGAAGGATAACTGACGCAATCATCAGTATCCGAGAGAAATTTCACTTTATTTCACAGACTAACTAAAGGAGACATAATGGCAGACCGAGGCTTGCTAATCGTTTTTTCTGGTCCTTCAGGAGTTGGGAAAGGAACGGTTAGAAGAGAGATTTTTGAGAGTTCTGAGAATCAATTTCAATACTCTGTATCGATGACGACACGTGCGCAACGTCCTGGTGAAGTGGACGGGGTGGACTATTTCTTCCGTACTCGTGAAGAGTTTGAAGAGTTGATTCGCCAAGGTCAGATGTTGGAATATGCAGAATATGTTGGTAACTACTATGGAACTCCTCTAACCTATGTCAATGAAACTTTGGACAAGGGAATCGATGTCTTTCTTGAGATTGAAGTGCAAGGAGCTCTTCAGGTTAAGAAAAAGGTTCCAGATGCTGTCTTTATCTTTCTAACACCACCAGATTTGGATGAATTGCAAGATCGTTTGGTAGGTCGTGGAACAGATAGCGCTGAAGTGATTGCCCAACGAATTGAAAAAGCCAAGGAAGAAATTGCCCTCATGCGTGAGTATGATTATGCCATTGTCAACGATCAGGTGCCCCTCGCTGCTGAACGTGTCAAGCGTGTGATCGAAGCAGAACACTTCCGTGTGGACCGTGTCATTGGTCATTACCAGGAGATGTTGCCAAAATCTCCAACTACTCGATAAACTATAGGAAACAGGTACAAGCAAATGATGTTAAAACCCTCTATCGATACCTTGCTAGACAAGGTGCCATCAAAATATTCACTCGTAATCTTGGAAGCAAAGCGTGCCCACGAACTAGAAGCCGGTGCGCCAGCAACTCAAGAGTTTAAGTCTGAAAAATCAACTCTTCGCGCTTTGGAAGAAATCGAGTCAGGAAATGTAACCATTCACCCAGATCCAGAAGGAAAACGTGAAGCGGTTCGTCTCCGTATCGAAGAAGAAAAACGCCGCAAAGAAGAAGAAGAAAAGAAAATCAAAGAGCAAATCGCTAAAGAAAAAGAAGATGGTGAAAAAATTTAAGGTTGGGGGGACTCAATCTTATTTTTTCTATTGCAAGAATGTACTGACAAGAAGGAGGTGAGAAGATGGTTATTGCAAAGATTATCGTGGATGTTCCCCTGATGCAGACAGACCAGCCATACAGCTACAAGGTCCCTGAGGAATTTGTAGAGATGCTGGAAGCCGGTATGCGGGTCCATGTTCCTTTTGGCAAGGGCAATCGCTTGATCCAAGGAATTGTTCTGGGCCTGGAGTCCCAGTCAGATGAAGAGATGGAAGGTCAGGACTTGAAAGAGATTGCGGAGGTGCTGGATTTTTCTCCCGTCTTGACCCAGGAGCAACTCTGGCTGGCTGAGGAGCTACGCAAGTCCGTCTTTTCTTACAAAATCTCCATTCTAAAAGCCATGCTTCCAGGATTTTTAAACTCCAGTTATGATAAGATTCTCTATCCTCTGGAAGGTCTGAGACAGTCAGACCGAGAGCGTCTGTTTGGTTCAGAAGATGCGCTAGTCTTTTCTTCTCTAGACCTTGCCAAACAGGCAGAAATGATGCGCTTGACCAGGAAAGGGCTACTCCGCTTAGAATACCAGGCAGTCGATCAAAAGAAAGTCAAGACCCAGTCTTGGTATGAGGTTGATGCTACTCAGCTAGAGCAGATTGAGATTTCTGCGCGTGCTAAGAAAAAGGCAGAGCTGAGAGACTATTTGCTGTCTCATCCTGAGAGTGCTCCTCTGGCTAGTTTGTTAGAGTCCTACTCACGCGAGCAAGTCAACTTCTTTGTGGAGCAAGGAGCTGTGTCCATAGTCCAAAAGGAAGTGCAACGCTCAGCTACTTATTTTGAAGGCATTGAAGCGAGCCAACCTTTGGAGTTGAATCCAGAACAAAGAAAGGCGTGTGATGCCGTTGTCAGTGCTATTGGCAGTCAACTGCCTCCTTTCCTCCTTCAAGGGATTACAGGAAGTGGGAAAACGGAGGTTTACTTGCAGATTATCCAAGGGGCCTTGGACAAGGGGAAAACGGCTATTTTGCTGGTACCTGAGATTTCTCTGACGCCACAAATGACGGAGCGTTTTATTGCTCGTTTCGGCGAGAAAGTAGCCATTCTCCACTCAGGCCTGTCCAATGGTGAAAAGTACGACGAATGGCGCAAGGTTGAGCGTGGCGATGCCCAAGTTGTTGTTGGCGCTCGATCAGCTATCTTTGCTCCTCTGAAAAATCTGGGTGTCATGATTATCGATGAAGAACATGAAGCTAGCTACAAACAAGACAGCAATCCCCGTTATCATGCTAGAGAGGTCGCCATTCTAAGGGCCCAGTATAATCAAGCAGCCCTGGTCCTTGGTTCGGCAACACCGAGCTTAGAGAGTCGTGCGCGGGCTGGCAAAGGTGTCTATCAACACTTACGCCTGACCCAAAGGGCCAATCCTTTAGCCACTATTCCTGAGGTTCAAGTGATTGACTTTCGGGACTATATCGGACAGAATGAGACATCAAACTTTACGCCTCCTTTGCTAGAAGCCATCCAAGACCGCTTGGATAAAAAAGAGCAGGTAGTCCTCATGCTCAACCGTCGGGGTTATTCTAGCTTTGTTATGTGTCGGGAGTGTGGAACGGTAGATAGCTGTCCCAACTGTGACATTTCTCTGACTCTCCATATGGATACCAAGACCATGAACTGCCATTACTGTGGCTTTTCGAAGGGAATTCCTCATGTCTGTCCCAACTGTCAAAGCCGCAGTATTCGCTACTACGGTACAGGGACTCAGAAAGCATATGATGAACTAGCAGAACTCTTTCCTCAGGCTCGCATTTTACGGATGGATGTGGATACGACTCGTAAGAAAGGCAGTCACCAAGCTCTTCTTGACCAGTTTGGCCGAGGGGAAGCAGATATCTTGCTGGGAACTCAGATGATTGCTAAGGGCTTGGATTTTCCCAATGTGACCCTAGTCGGAGTGCTCAATGCGGATACAGCCCTGAACTTGCCTGATTTCCGTTCTTCTGAGAGAACCTTCCAACTCTTAACTCAGGTGGCTGGTCGTGCTGGTCGTGCGGAAAAAGCTGGGCAGGTCTTGATCCAGTCATACAATCCTGAGCACTATGCCATTCGTTTTGCCAAGGAACAGGACTATGAAGGTTTTTACGCCTATGAAATGAGTATTAGGCGTCAACTCGGCTACCCACCTTATTATTTCACCATTGGGATTACCCTCTCTCACAAGAAAGAAGAAGAGGTTGTCAAACGTGCCTATGAAGTTATGGGGATTTTGCGCTCAGGTTTATCGGAAACTAGTAAAATCCTTGGACCAACGCCAAAACCCATCGCCCGTACCCACAACCTTTATCATTACCAGATTTTGATTAAATACCGTTTAGAAGATGAGCTGGGACAGACTCTCAATCGGGTTTTGGCCTTGACTCAAGAACGGGAAAATAGTGAGCTTCGTCTCAGCATTGACCATGAACCGCAACAATTTTTATAAGAAGGAGAAGAAATGACGAAACTAATCTTTATGGGGACACCCGACTTTTCAGCAACAGTTTTGAAGGGGTTGTTATCAGATGATCGTTACGAGATTCTAGCTGTTGTAACCCAGCCAGACCGCGCTGTCGGTCGTAAAAAAGTAATCCAAGAAACCCCAGTCAAGCAGGCTGCCAAAGAAGCAAATCTTCCTATCTACCAACCTGAAAAATTATCTGGAAGTCCAGAGATGGAAGCCATTATGAAGCTAGGAGCGGATGGAATTGTGACTGCTGCTTTTGGGCAGTTTCTCCCAAGTAAACTCCTTGATAGCATGGACTTTGCGGTCAACGTTCACGCTTCCCTTCTTCCCAAACACCGTGGTGGTGCACCTATTCATTATGCCTTGATTCAAGGGGATAAGGAAGCTGGTGTGACCATTATGGAGATGGTTAAGGAAATGGATGCAGGGGATATGATTTCCCGTCGCAGTATTCCTATCACTGATGAGGATAATGTTGGAACCTTGTTTGAAAAATTAGCGCTTGTTGGTCGTGACTTGCTTTTGGACACTTTGCCTGGCTATATTGCCGGGGAGATCAAACCTGTGCCTCAAGATCCTAGTCAAGTCACTTTCTCGCCAAATATTAAGCCAGAAGAAGAGAAACTCGATTGGACTAAAACCAATCGTCAACTCTTCAACCAAATCAGAGGGATGAATCCATGGCCTGTTACCCACACTTTTCTCAAGGGAGACCGCTTCAAGATCTATGAAGCTCTGCCAGTAGAAGGTCAGGGAGCTCCAGGTGAGATCCTCTCAATCGGCAAGAAAGAATTAATCGTTGCAGCGGCTGAAGGAGCTCTGTCTCTTAAGCAAGTCCAGCCAGCTGGAAAGCCTAAGATGGACATTTCTTCCTTCCTCAACGGTGTTGGACGCACATTGACAGTAGGAGAACGATTTGGTGACTAAAGTAGAAACGGCTAGAAGTCTAGCTCTAGCAGTGCTAGAGGATGTTCTAGTCAACCAAGCATATTCGAATATTGCTTTAAACAAACACCTCAAGGGGAGTCAACTCTCAGTAGCAGATAAGGGTTTGGTGACAGAGATTGTCTACGGAACGGTAGCCCGCAAACTCACCTTAGAATGGTACCTGTCCCACTTTATCCAAGACCGGGATAAGCTAGATAACTGGCTCTATATTCTGCTCCTCCTGAGCGCTTACCAACTTCGGTATCTGGATAAGATTCCTAATCACGCTGTTGTTAATGAAGCGGTAGAGCTAGCCAAAGCCCGTAAAAAAGGGAGTGAAAAATTGGTCAACGCCGTCCTTCGTCGTATCTTGCGAGAAGGCTGGCCAGACATTGACAGTATCAAACGCAAAAACAAGCGTGATTCCATTGCTTATTCTCTCCCAGTTTGGCTAGTATCTAAACTTAAGGAAGAATACGGTGAAGAGCGAGCACAAGCCATCTTTAAAAGTCTCTTGGTGCGCAACAAAGCCAGCATCCGGGTGACCAACTTGAGCCGAAAAGAGGAAATCAAAGCTTTGTTAGAGGCGACTGATTCCCCTTTGGCGGCCACTGGTCTGGTCAAGGAGCAAGGCCACTTTGCAGGCCATGATTTGTTTGCGGATGGAGCCATTACCATCCAAGACGAATCCAGTCAATTGGTTGCTCCGACTCTTGATTTACAAGGTGATGAACAGGTCCTGGATGCCTGTGCCGCTCCGGGCGGGAAAACAGCTCATATGGCTTCTTACCTCACATCCGGTAAGGTGACGGCTTTGGACCTTTACGATCATAAGTTGGACTTGATCCAAGAAAATGCGGAGCGTTTAGGTGTGGCAGATCGGGTGCAAACGCAAAAATTGGACGCCAGAAAAGTGCATGAGTTTTTTGAAAAAGACTCTTTTGATAAGATTTTAGTAGATGCCCCTTGTTCTGGAATCGGCCTCTTGCGCCGCAAACCAGATATCAAATACAATAAAGAAACGGCAGATTTCACGTCCCTACAGGAAATTCAGCTGGAAATATTAGGTAGTGTTTGTCAAACACTACGAAAAGGTGGTATAATAACGTATAGTACCTGTACTATTGTCTCTGAGGAGAACTTTCAAGTCGTTGAGGCGTTTTTAGAAAGTCACCCAGAGTTCGAACAGGTTAAACTAGAACACGAATGTAAAGATATCCTGAAAGATGGCTGTATCCTGATTACTCCAGAATTGTATGGAAGTGATGGATTCTTCATTAGCCAATTTCGTAAGATATCAGATTAGGAAGGAACTGACACAATGGAAATAGCATTATTAACAGATGTTGGTCAGAAACGAACAAATAACCAAGACTATGTCAATCACTTTGTCAACCGAGCAGGACGCACTATGATCCTCTTGGCTGACGGGATGGGAGGGCACCGTGCAGGAAATATCGCTAGTGAAATGGCGGTAACAGACCTAGGCGTGGCTTGGGTGGATACCCAAATCGACTCAGTCAATGAAGTTCGTGAGTGGTTTGCCCACTACCTAGAGATTGAAAATCAAAAAATTCATCAACTAGGTCAGGACGAAGACTACAAAGGTATGGGAACTACGCTAGAAGCTATGGCTATTATTGACAACCAAGCTATCTATGCTCACATTGGAGATTCTCGTATCGGTTTGATTCGTGGAGAAGAGTACCACCAGTTGACCAGTGACCATTCCTTGGTCAATGAATTGCTCAAGGCTGGCCAGTTGACTCCAGAAGAAGCTGAAGCGCATCCCCAAAAAAATATCATCACTCAGTCCATCGGACAAAAAGATGAGATTCAACCAGATTTTGGAATGATTACACTTGAGTCAGGGGATTATCTCCTGCTCAACAGTGACGGCCTAACCAATATGATTTCGGCCAGCGAGATTTATGATATCGTAACCAGCGATATTTCCTTAGCAGACAAGGCGGCAACCCTCATTCGTTTCGCTAACAATGCAGGAGGTTTAGACAACATTACGGTTGCCCTTGTTTACATGAACGAGGAGGAAGCAGAATGATCCAAATCGGCAAGATTTTTGCCGGGCGGTATCGGATTATCAAACAGATTGGTCGAGGGGGCATGGCAGATGTTTACCTGGCCAAGGATTTGATCCTAGACGGGGAAGAAGTGGCGGTCAAGGTCCTGAGGACCAACTACCAGACAGACCCGATTGCTGTAGCACGTTTCCAGCGTGAAGCGAGGGCTATGGCAGATCTGGACCATCCTCATATCGTTCGGATAACAGATATTGGTGAGGAAGAAGGTCAACAGTACCTAGCTATGGAATACGTAGCAGGCCTTGACCTCAAGCGTTATATCAAAGAACACTACCCTCTTTCAAATGAAGAAGCAGTTCGAATTATGGGACAAATCCTCTTGGCCATGCGCTTAGCCCATACTAGAGGCATTGTCCACCGTGATTTGAAACCACAAAATATCCTACTAACCCCTGATGGCACAGCTAAGGTCACTGACTTTGGGATTGCAGTAGCCTTTGCGGAGACCAGTCTGACTCAGACAAACTCGATGCTAGGCTCCGTTCATTATTTGTCACCTGAGCAAGCGCGTGGTTCTAAAGCGACTTTCCAGAGCGATATCTATGCGATGGGGATTATCTTCTATGAGATGCTGACGGGACATATCCCTTATGATGGGGATAGTGCAGTTACGATTGCTCTCCAGCATTTCCAGAAGCCACTTCCGTCCGTCATTGCTGAAAATCCATCTGTCCCTCAGGCTCTTGAGAATGTTGTTATAAAGGCAACTGCCAAAAAGTTGACGGATCGCTATCAGTCCGTTTCGGAAATGTATGTGGACTTGTCAACTAGCTTGTCTTACAATCGTCGCAATGAACCGAAACTGGTCTTTGATGATGCCAGCAAGGCAGATACCAAGACCTTGCCTAAAGTTCCACAAAGTACACTGACGTCTATTCCTAAAGCGCCTGCGCAGGAAGAGCGTCCTCAGCCAAAGAAAGCAACTCAACCAGTCGCTGAGCCAGCACCTGCACCAAAGCCAGCCAAGAAACGGAAGTTTAAGGCTCGCTATATGATTCTTTTGGCCAGTCTTCTATTGGTTGCAGCCTCTTTGGTCTGGATTTTGTCAAGGACACCAGCAACGATTCCTATTCCTGACGTAGCTGGACAAACCGTTGCAGAGGCTAAGGAAACTCTTAAAAAATCCAAGTTTGAAGCTGGTGAAGAAAAGTCAGAGGCCAGCGATACAGTAGCAGAAGGACGTGTTATTCGAACGGATCCAGAAGCTGGTAGCGGCCGAAAAGAAGGGACCAAGGTCAATTTGGTTGTTTCTTCTGGAAAGCAATCCTTCCAATTGAGCAATTACGTCGGACGCAAGTATACAGAAGTTGTAGCTGAACTCAAGGAGAAGAAGGTTCCTGAAAATCTAATCAAGATGGAAGAGGAAGAATCCAGCGAAAGCGAACCAGGAACTATCCTCAGACAAACCCCTGCTTCAGGTTCGACTTATGACCTCTCAAAAGCCACTACGATTACCTTAACAGTGGCTAAGAAGGTGACTAGTGTCAGCATGCCGAACTACATCGGTTCAAGTCTCGAGTTTACAAAGAATAACTTGACTCAGATTGTCGGAGTAAAAGAGGCTAATATCGAGGTTATTGAAGTATCGACTGCTCCTGAAGGAACAGCAGAGGGTACAGTTGTAGATCAAACACCAAAAGCTGGTGAAAAGGTTGACCTTGCTAGCACGCGTATCAAGATTTCGATTTACAAACCGAAAACACCACCGTCAACTTCATCCTCTAACTCTGCTCAACGAGGGAACCAGGGTTCTACAACAACACCAAATCAAGGGAACCAGCAAGGAAATCAACAAGGAAATAATCCTCCAACGAATCAACCAAATAATGAAGGAAACCGCGAAAGTTCTCGAGATTAAACGAATCTTTGTCATGAAATCATGACAAAGATTTTTTTTAACAAGATTTTGTGATAAAATATAGGGAGTAGAAAAAGGAGGAGAAAATGGACGAATCGAGAGAGTTGAATGCCGTCATTGATGTGATTATGCTAGCAGGAACCATTCTCCTGAAAAGTGGCTCAGAGATTCATCGGGTCGAGGATACGATGATCCGTATTGCCCATTCGCAGGGAATATTGGATTGCAATGTTCTTGCCATGCCCGCAGCTATTTTCTTTTCTATTGAAAACACCAATATTTCTCGGATGAAACGGGTGACCTCATCCTCTTATAACATTGAAAAAGTTTGCGATGTCAATCAAGTATCACGGGAGCTTGTCGGTGGCCAGATTGATCTCTCGACAGCCTTTAAAAAGCTGAAAGAAATCGGCGATCAAGCACTTCCTTATACAAAGTTCCAAGTGACTGTAGCAGCGACCCTCAGTGCCCCTTTCTTCTCGATTATGTTTGGGGGCAATGTTTATGACGCTTTTGGCGCAGCTATTGCGACCTTATTTGGATTTGCCTTCTCTCTCTACGTAGAGAAGTTTGTCCGCATTCCTTTTGTAACGGCCTTTGCGGGTGCCTTTGTTTTCGGATTGATCGCCCAGTTCTGGGCACGTTATACAGGATTTCCTTCGACGGCAGACCTGATTATAGCAGGAGCGGTTATGCCCTTTGTTCCAGGGATTGCTCTGACAAATGCGGTACGG
>NZ_GL732466.1:532984-542888 GCF_000187645.1 Streptococcus sp. C300 | reverse complement strand
GACAGCCTTTAAAAAGCTGAAAGAAATCGGCGATCAAGCACTTCCTTATACAAAGTTCCAAGTGACTGTAGCAGCGACCCTCAGTGCCCCTTTCTTCTCGATTATGTTTGGGGGCAATGTTTATGACGCTTTTGGCGCAGCTATTGCGACCTTATTTGGATTTGCCTTCTCTCTCTACGTAGAGAAGTTTGTCCGCATTCCTTTTGTAACGGCCTTTGCGGGTGCCTTTGTTTTCGGATTGATCGCCCAGTTCTGGGCACGTTATACAGGATTTCCTTCGACGGCAGACCTGATTATAGCAGGAGCGGTTATGCCCTTTGTTCCAGGGATTGCTCTGACAAATGCGGTACGGGATATCATGACCAACCATATCAACTCTGGTATGAGCAAGATGTTTGAATCTTTGCTCATAACCCTCGCTTTAGGGGCTGGCACCTCTGTCGCCCTGGTTTTGATGACATAAGATGACTCTAACAAGTATTTTGCTCCAAGCAGTGGCGAGTTTACTCGCCATTATCACCTTTCTAATCGTACTGAATGTTCAACGCTCCATGCTCCTACCTGGTGGTATTTTGGGAATGGGCGTTTGGCTCCTCTATCTCGTGCTCAAAGAACCAACCAATGTTATTGTCGCGACCTTTATCGCAGCAGTAATTGGCTCTTGCATCAGTCAGATTTTAAGTATTGTCTATAAGACACCAGCAGTGGTCTTTGTCTTGGCTATTCTTGCCCCCTTGGTGCCAGGTTATTTATCCTATCGGACGACTGCTTTCTTTGTGACAGGCGATTACAGTCATGCCCTTGCCAGCGCGACTTTGGTGGTTATGTTAGCCCTTGTTATTTCTATTGGAATGGCAAGTGGAACGGTGATTTTAAAGCTTTATTACTACATCCGAAAACAACGAGGAATCTCTTCCTAATGCAGTCAAAGCAAAGACTTGATTTGTTGAATCAAGTCTTTTTTCTCTCTTTTGTTCCTATTTGTGATAAAATAGAATGAAACGATTTTTTACAATGAATGAAAAAACAGAGGTAAATATGACAATCGGTATTGATAAGATTGGTTTTGCGACCAGTCAATATGTCTTGAAATTACAAGACTTAGCAGAAGCGAGGGGAGTTGACCCCGAAAAATTTAGCAAGGGACTCTTGTTAAATGAAATCAGTATTGCGCCACTGACTGAGGACATTGTTACCTTGGCAGCTAGTGCAAGCAACTCTATTTTAACAGACAAAGAAAAAGAAGAAATCGATATGGTCATCGTGGCGACCGAGTCAGGGATTGACCAGAGTAAGGCAGCGGCAGTCTTTGTTCATGGCTTGTTAGGCATTCAGCCTTTCGCTCGTAGCTTTGAAATCAAAGAAGCCTGCTATGGAGCGACAGCTGCCCTCCATTATGCCAAGTTACATGTGGAAAATTCTCCAGAATCCAAGGTCTTGGTCATTGCCAGTGATATTGCCAAGTATGGTGTGGCAACTCCGGGTGAGCCAACCCAGGGTGCTGGAAGTGTGGCCATGCTAATCACGCAAAATCCACGCATCATGGCCTTTAACAATGATAATGTTGCTCAAACGCGTGACATCATGGATTTCTGGCGTCCAAACTATTCAACGACTCCTTATGTAAACGGCATGTACTCGACCCAACAGTATCTTGATTGCCTGACAACGACTTGGGATGAATACAAGAAACGCTATGATTGGACTATGGATGACTTTGCAGCTATCTGCTTCCACTTGCCTTATCCTAAGTTGGCCCTAAAAGGCTTGCGCAAGATGATGGACAAAACTTTGTCTAAAGAAAAACAGGATAGTTTGCAAGAGAACTTTGATAAGTCCATCCTTTACAGTCAGATGATTGGGAATATCTATACAGGTTCCCTCTTCCTCGGGCTCCTCTCTCTATTGGAAAATGCAGAGACTTTGAAGGCTGGAGATAAAATTGCCCTCTACAGTTACGGAAGTGGAGCGGTTTCAGAGTTCTTTAGTGGAGAGCTGGTCGAAGGCTATGAGGCTTACCTTGATAAGGATCGCTTGAGCAAACTTAAACAACGTACAGCATTGTCTGTTGCAGACTATGAAAAAGTCTTCTTCGAAGACTTGCAGTTGGATGAGTCTGGCTCAGCTCAATTTGCAGGTTATGAACATCAAGACTATGCCTTGGTTGAAATTGTCGACCACCAACGCCGTTATAGCAAGGTTGAAAAATAATGAAGATAAGTTGGAATGGATTTTCTAAAAAATCATACCAAGAGCGCCTGGAGTTGTTGCGAGCTCAGGCGCTCCTTAGTCCTGAAAAGCAAACCAGTCTGGAGCAGGATGAACAAATCAGCTTGTCAGTTGCAGATCAGCTGAGTGAGAATGTGGTAGGAACTTTTTCTCTGCCTTATTCCATCATTCCAGAGCTTTTGGTGAACGGTCAGGACTACACAGTTCCCTATGTGACAGAAGAACCGTCTGTGGTTGCTGCGGCCAGCTATGCTAGCAAAATCATCAAGCGAGCAGGTGGCTTTACTGCTCAAGTACATGAGCGCCAGATGATCGGTCAGGTAGCCCTTTATCAAGTTGCTGAACCTGAACAAGCGCAAGAGAAGATTGCCAGCAAGAAAGCCGAACTCTTGGAACTTGCCAATCAAGCCTATCCTTCTATCGTCAAACGTGGAGGCGGGGCGCGTGATTTACATGTAGAGCAGATCAAAGGTGAAACAGACTTTCTTGTTGTTTATCTCCATGTCGATACCCAGGAAGCTATGGGAGCCAATATGCTCAACACCATGCTAGAAGCCTTGAAGCCGGTCTTAGAAGAACTCAGTCAAGGACAGAGCCTTATGGGGATCCTGTCCAACTACGCGACTGATTCTTTGGTGACTGCAAGTTGTCGTATCGCCTTTCGCTACTTGAGTCCTCAAAGGGACCAAGGACGAGAAATTGCGGAGAAAATAGCCTTGGCTAGCCAGTTTGCGCAGGTTGATCCCTACCGAGCGGCTACCCATAATAAAGGGATTTTTAACGGTATTGATGCCATTTTGATTGCCACTGGTAATGACTGGCGTGCTATCGAAGCTGGGGCCCATGCCTTTGCCAGTCGAGATGGACACTATCAAGGTCTCAGTCGATGGAGTCTAGATAGGGACACAGAAGAATTGGTCGGTGAGATGACCCTGCCCATGCCGGTAGCGACAAAGGGTGGCTCTATCGGACTCAATCCTCGTGTAGCTCTCAGTCATGAACTACTGGGAAATCCTTCAGCTAAGGAATTGGCTCAGATTATCGTGTCCATCGGTCTTGCCCAAAACTTTGCGGCCCTCAAAGCCTTGGTCAGTACGGGCATCCAGCAAGGCCACATGAAATTACAGGCCAAATCCCTAGCTCTCCTAGCAGGTGCTAGTGAGTCCGAGGTTGCTCCCCTCGTTGAGCGCCTCATCGCAGATAAAACCTTTAACTTAGAGACAGCCCAGCGCTATCTCGAAAACTTAAGATCATAAAAAACTCAGACGAATTCGTCTGAGTTTTCTTGTACTTAAATACTTTTTCCTGGTAATAGGGTGACGGGTAAGAAGTAACCAGTTGTCGCGACCTCTTTACCTTCAATCTTCTGCAAGAGAAGATCGACAGTGAGGTGGGCAATCTCTTTCATAGGTTGCTTAATAGTTGTCAGGTGAGGATAGTAGTTCTCGATAAAGTAAGTCCCATCATAGCCGATGACCTTGAGCTCATCAGGAACAGAGATGCCTAGTTCCTGAGCGATTTTGATCACCAGAATAGCTGTCAAATCATCCGAAGCAAAAATCGCATCTGGTTTCTGATGGGTCAAGATATTCTTGATTTCCATTTCTTTTCTGACGGGAGAAAAGTCACTCGAAACATTGATAATAGGCGCTTTTGGGAGTACAGAGGCAAATCCAGCATGGCGCAGTCCAGTCGGTGAGTTGGAATTGTCATTTCCTGTAATCATGATGATAGACTGGGCGCCAGTCTTGACCAGAGTTTGGGCGGCGAGGACCCCGCCACCGTAGTTATCGGAGGAGACGACAGGGATGTCTGGTGATAGATTTCGGTCAAAGGAAATAATCGGTGCCGTCACACGATTGTAGTCTTCGATTCCAAGATTGTGACTTCCAGAAATGATACCATCGACCTGATTGGCCTCCAGCATTTCAATGTACTCTCGTTCTTTTTCAGAGTCGTGTTCGCTGTTACAGATGATGGTCTTGTAGCCATTTTTGAAGAGCTGGTGTTCCAACTTGTCGATCAACTCCGCATAAAAGACATGACTGATGTTAGGAAAAATAAGTCCAATTAACTTGGCAGATTTTCCTTGGAGGCTTCGAGCCAGATTATTGGGCTTGTAGCCCAATTCTCGCATGGCTTCATTAACCTTTTGAATGGTTTTCTCAGATAGATACCCCTTTTTATTGATGACCCGTGAGACGGTAGTGGGGCTGACGCCTGCAAGTTTTGCGACATCAGTTAGTTTTGCGACCATAATCTAATTCATAGTAAGTTCCAGTTGGGTTTCCAGACTTGATCAGGATACCATTTTGGTCTGCATGTGGGAAGACACGACCAGAAAATACTTTTTCTCCTTTATTGATGAAAATTTCAAAGACTGACTTGTCGATGAAGATAGTGGCAGTAGTAGCTTGGTTATCGATAGGGCAAGAACGAGTCGTACCAAATTCTTGGGCGTACTGTTCACCAGCCTGACTACGATCCACTGTCACCCGTCCATTGACAAGGTCAAAGTTGATTGAAAGCCCCTTGCCTTCTTTATCAGCGAGCAAGACAATCTCATTTTGGCTATTGGCCTCCAAGTTGAGCTCCAGTTCATAGGTGTTATTGGTTTGAGTACGATTTGAGAAGACCTCTTCAGAAGAACGAAGTTCTTTGACGGCTGAGACGGGATATTGGTAGAGTTTACCATCTTTGATAGTGAGTTCTTTGACCAATGAGAAGGTTCCTTGGTGGTCAAAACGGTCAGATGGGTAAGAAACATCTGGTAACCCAAGCCAACTTACTGTTAGTGCACGTCCATCTGGAGCGTTGAAGGCTTGCGTTGCATAGGCTTCAAAACCATAGTCTAGATTTTGCAATGGAGACACATCTACCATTTTGGCATTTTCAGGGGCAAAGGAAGTCCCGATTTTGTACATGTTTGGATAGATATTATCATAGTCTAGAACAGCCTTATCCAATCCTTGTGGACAGTAGAGAAGGACAGGGTGCTCCCCTACAAAGACTAGATTTGGACATTCCATCATGTAGGCAGTGCGATCGTTAGCAAAGTCAAGGTTGCCAACCGCTTGCCAGTTTGTGTAGTCATTGTCCACAGCCTTGTAGAGACGGACGAAGCCTTTTTTCTCCAAGTCCTGTCCACCGACGATGGCATAATATTGACCCTTGAAGTTAAAAATTTGTGGGTCACGGAAGTGGTCAGTAGAGTCTGCTGGCTGGTCAATCAAGATCTTGTCAATCTTTGTAATCTTGCCATCCTTATCCATCAAAGCCCCAATCTGGTAAGGGTGACGGATCCAGTTTTCATCACGGACATTTCCAGTATAAAATAGGAACAACTGATCGCCAAACTGCATGGCAGATCCAGAGTAGGCCCCGTGGCTATCTAATGGAGTATCAGGCAAAACTTTGACTCCAGTTTCTGTAAAGTGCACTAAATCATCACTTTCAAGCTGCACCCAAGATTTCAAACCATGAGCTGCACCAAAGGGGAAGTTTTGGTAAAAGAGAATCCATTTACCATCAAAATAGGAAAAGCCATTTGGGTCATTGAGAAGCCCCATTTTAGGCTCGACATGGTAATGAGTATGCCATGGAGATTGTGCCATCTTTTCCTTGATTTGCTTGATTTCATCATTAGACCAGTCTTCATAGCGTCTATAACGGCGCTCAGTTGTCCATTCCATTTTATCTTTCCTCCTAAAGTTCTACTACCTTAATAGTAAACGTTTTCGACCAAAAAAGCAAGTCTTTTATGTTAAAAAATAGCAAAAAATGTCAAACGGTTGCCATAAATCAAGTAAAGGAAATCTAACAAATTTTCACGAAAAAATGAAAGAAAATGTAAATAAAAACCTTTATTCCTCAAGTTTAAAGATATTTTTTTGAGGAAAAAGAGAATTTCCCTCAAAAACGAGCAAAAATAATCAGAGGAAAAAGAAAGGGAATAAAAATTTCTGCAAAACGCTTGACATATTTTAGAAACATGATAAAATAATAGTCGTAGGGCGGATAAAATCGCTTTCAAACACTTTACAAAATTTTATATAAGGAGATTTTTGCAAATGAACAATCAGGATATTGCAAAAAAGGTCATCGAAGCCCTTGGCGGACGTGAGAATGTCAACAGTGTAGCCCACTGTGCGACTCGCCTCCGTGTGATGGTTAAAGATGAAGCGAAAATTAACAAAGATGCTATCGAGAACTTGGAAAAAGTTCAAGGTGCTTTCTTTAACTCAGGTCAATACCAAATCATCTTTGGTACTGGTACAGTAAACAAGATGTACGATGAAGTCGTAGCTCTTGGGTTGCCAACATCTTCTAAAGAAGACATGAAAGCAGAAGCTGCAAAACAAGGAAATTGGTTCCAACGTGCCATCCGTACTTTCGGTGACGTCTTCGTTCCAATCATTCCAGTTATCGTAGCAACTGGTCTCTTCATGGGTGTTCGTGGTCTCTTGACTGCTCTTGGAATGACACTTCCAGAAGATGTGACAACTTATACTCAGATCTTGACAGACACTGCCTTTATTATCTTGCCAGGTTTGGTTGTTTGGTCAACTTTCCGTGTATTCGGTGGTAACCCAGCTGTTGGTATCGTTCTTGGTATGATGCTCGTTTCTGATTCACTTCCAAATGCCTGGGCTGTTGCGTCTGGTGGTGAAGTAACTGCAATGCAGTTCTTCGGATTTATCCCAGTTGTAGGTTTGCAAGGTTCAGTTCTTCCAGCCTTCATCATCGGGGTTGTCGGAGCTAAGTTTGAAAAAGCAGTTCGTAAGGTTGTTCCAGATGTACTTGACCTCTTGGTAACACCGTTTGTAACACTCCTTGTAATGTCAATCCTTGGATTGTTTGTTATCGGACCAGTCTTTCACGTTGTTGAAAACTACATTCTCATTGGAACAAAAGCTATTCTTAACTTGCCATTCGGACTTGGTGGTTTCTTGATTGGTGGAGTTCACCAATTAATCGTCGTATCAGGTGTTCACCACATCTTCAACTTGCTTGAAGTTCAATTGCTTGCTGCTGACCACGCTAACCCATTCAACGCTATCATTACTGCAGCTATGACTGCTCAAGGTGCTGCAACTGTTGCCGTTGGTGTTAAAACGAAGAATCCTAAACTTAAAACTCTTGCTTTCCCAGCTGCTCTTTCTGCCTTCCTAGGTATTACTGAGCCTGCTATCTTCGGGGTTAACTTGCGTTTCCGTAAGCCTTTCTTCCTTTCATTGATTGCTGGTGCAGTCGGTGGTGGACTTGCTTCAATCCTTGGACTTGCTGGTACTGGTAATGGTATCACAGTCATCCCTGGTACAATGCTTTACATTGGGAATGGACAACTTCTACAATACCTTCTTATGGTAGCTGTATCCTTTGCACTTGGTTTTGCTCTTACTTACATGTTTGGTTACGAAGATGAAGTAGAAGAGGTTGCAGGAGCAATTTCTGAAGCTGAAACAGATCGTTTGACTGAAGAAGCAGTAACTGGTACTGTGATTTCACCAAGCGAAGGTGTTATCCAAACACCAATCGTTGGTGATGTCGTTGCTCTTTCAAATGTGAATGATCCAGTCTTCTCAAGTGGAGCTATGGGACAAGGTATTGCTGTAAAACCGAGTGAAGATGTTGTTTACGCACCAGCTGATGCTGAAGTGACAATTGTCTTCCCAACAGGACATGCTTATGGCCTAAGAACAGCTAACGGAGCTGAAATCTTGATCCACGTCGGTATCGATACGGTGACAATGAACGGTGAAGGCTTTGAACAAAAGGTTGCTCAAGGCGACAAGGTCAAAGCTGGTGACATTCTCGGAACCTTTGACTCAAACAAAATCGCTGCCGCAGGTCTTGACGACACAACAATGGTTATCGTAACCAACACTGCAGATTACGCTTCTGTAACACCAGTCGCAAGTGGTTCAGTTGTCAAGGGCGACGCGATCATCGAAGTGAAAGCCTAATCCTCTTCAAGAATCAAATCTAAAAACAAAACGAACAAATGACATGTTTGTTCGTTTTTGCTTGAATGGTAAGATTTACAGAGGAAAATCTAAAATATAGAGAAATCTAGACTTTCAAAATATGCTATAATAAAGAAAATAAAAACAAGAGGTTTATCATGACAAAATTATACGGAAGCTTAGAAGCAGGCGGTACAAAGTTTGTCTGTGCTGTCGGTGATGAAAACTTTAACATTGTAGAAAAAACACAATTTCCTACAACAACTCCTATCGAGACCATCGATAAAACCATTGAGTTCTTCTCAAAATTCGATAACCTTGCTGGTCTTGCTGTCGGATCATTTGGTCCAATCGATATCGACAAAAACTCCAAAACCTATGGCTTTATCACAACGACTCCAAAACCTCACTGGGCAAATGTCGACTTGCTTGGTGCCCTTCGTCGTGCTCTTAATGTACCCATGTATTTCACCACAGACGTAAACAGCTCTGCCTACGGTGAAGTAGTTGCCCGCAACAATGCTGGCGGCCGTATCGAGAACTTGGTCTACTACACAATCGGTACAGGGATCGGTGCAGGTGTTATCCAACGTGGTGAGTTTATCGGTGGTGTCGGTCACCCTGAAATGGGGCATTACTATGTAGCTAAACATCCAATGGATATTGAAAAAGAATTCAACGGTGTTTGTCCATTCCACAAGGGCTGTTTGGAAGGCTTTGCGGCTGGACCAAGTTTGGAGGCTCGTACAGGTATTCGTGGTGAAAACATCGAACTCAACAACTCTGTTTGGGACGTCCAAGCCTACTATATCGCTCAAGCTGCTGTCAACGCGACAGTGACTTTCCGACCAGATGTCATCGTCTTTGGTGGTGGCGTGATGGCACAGCAACACATGCTGGACCGTGTACGTGAGAAATTCACAGCTCTTCTCAATGGCTATCTACCAGTACCAGACGTGCGTGACTACATTGTCACTCCAGCAGTCGCAGGCAATGGCTCCGCTACACTTGGAAACTTTGTCCTTGCTAAGAGTGTCGCAAAATAAAACAAACAGAAAATCCGCTTTGGCAACCAAACGGATTTTTCTATTCTCAAAACATCTGCCAGAAGAAATCAATAATATAGGTCAAACCATAAGTATAAACCACTAGAGTAAAGGGCTTGGTCAGAATGATGATAATCATATAGCGCTTGAAGGTCATCTTGGTGAGGGCAGCCAGCATGCAGAGAAAGTCAGCTGGACTGACAGGCCAGATCATCATAAAGATAAAGAACCGCTCGAAACGATTGCCCTTATCTAGCCAACCGATATACTTGTCATAGGTGCGCTTGCTGACGACGGACTGGACAAAGGCAGCTCCATAGAGACGGACGAGGTAAAAGATAATGGCACAGCCAATCACGATTCCGATATAGTTATAGATGGTTCCGATGATGTGGCCGTAAATAAAGACCCCAGCCACTGAGGTCAAAGCTCCCGGAATGATTGGAACAACGGTTTGTAGGATCTGTAAAAAGATAAAGAGTGGTGGTCCCCAAACCCCAGCTTGCTGGATAAAGGCCGATAGGGTTTCCTTGGATTGTAAAACACCCGCCTGATAGGCCCAAATACAGAAAATCAAGGTGCCGACTCCCCCAACGATAGATGAAATATTGATGACTTGCTGTAGAAGGGGAGAAACAGCTTTCATTTGCTTATCCTGTGACA
>NZ_GL732466.1:526726-532964 GCF_000187645.1 Streptococcus sp. C300 | reverse complement strand
TAAAGATAAAGAACCGCTCGAAACGATTGCCCTTATCTAGCCAACCGATATACTTGTCATAGGTGCGCTTGCTGACGACGGACTGGACAAAGGCAGCTCCATAGAGACGGACGAGGTAAAAGATAATGGCACAGCCAATCACGATTCCGATATAGTTATAGATGGTTCCGATGATGTGGCCGTAAATAAAGACCCCAGCCACTGAGGTCAAAGCTCCCGGAATGATTGGAACAACGGTTTGTAGGATCTGTAAAAAGATAAAGAGTGGTGGTCCCCAAACCCCAGCTTGCTGGATAAAGGCCGATAGGGTTTCCTTGGATTGTAAAACACCCGCCTGATAGGCCCAAATACAGAAAATCAAGGTGCCGACTCCCCCAACGATAGATGAAATATTGATGACTTGCTGTAGAAGGGGAGAAACAGCTTTCATTTGCTTATCCTGTGACATGTAAACTCCTCATAGATAGTATGATTCTACTATACCATATTTTATGGAGAAAAACTATCTGGATTATCTGACTGGTGAAATAAGTGTGGTAAAATGAGAATAAGAAAATGATGGTATAGAATGAGGGGTATCATGTTAGGTTTAAACTTTAAAGGAAGCTGGCGCCAATATCAAAAACAGGTCTTGGATCGTTTTCAGGACTATCAAGCAGACGGCCATGTTCATCTAGTGGCCGCTCCAGGGTCTGGAAAGACAACCATTGGTATCGAGCTAATCGCTCGTTTTGGCAACCCAGCCCTCATCTTAGTTCCGACTGTAACCATTCGTGAACAATGGGTGGATAGAATACAAACTGCTTTTCTAGAGGATTGTCAGAGGCTTTCAGACCTCGTTTCCCAAAACTTAAAGGAGATGAAGGTATTAACGATTGTGACCTATCAGGCTTTTCATAGTGCCATGAACCAACTTCAATCACAAGAAGATGGAGAAGCAGAGGATTTTGTGGGGTTTGATTTGCTTGCAAGCCTAAGAGCTCAGAAAGTTGCTACTCTTTGTTTGGACGAATGCCACCACCTGCGCAATGAATGGTGGAAAAGTCTGGAAGCCTTTCGCAAGCAGTATGGACCGCTGAAACTCATCTCCCTGACAGCGACACCACCATATGACAGCGATCCTGAACTCTGGGAACGCTATATCCGAATGTGCGGGGAGATCGATCAAGAAATCACGGTACCTGAACTAGTCAAGGAAGACACTCTTTGCCCTCATCAGGATTTTGTCTATATGTGCTCACCAACAGCTGAAGAGGCGGAACGTCTCAAACAGTTTGAGGAGACTAAGTGGGACTATATTCATCACCTTATAGTCGATCCTGATTTTCAAACATTTGTAGCAGGGTCTAAGGTCCTCAAAGGGGATATTTCATCTGATTTGCTTTTAGAAGATCCCAAGTACTTGTCTGCTATGTTGATTTATATGCATTCTCAGGGGTTAACGATTCCTCCCTCTTTGCAAAATTTACTGGGAACCCAGAGGCTTCCAACATTGACCTCCTACTGGTTGGAGACGCTGTTGCAGAGCATACTCTATCAGACACCAGATTGGTATGAGGATCCAGATGGATATAGGAAAAAGTTAGAGGCTGACTTGAAGGCGCGTGGGTTGGTGGAAAAACGTCAGGTTTATCTGGTTAAGTCTAAGGCTTCTGACCAGCTTTTAACCCAATCTCTAGGGAAGTTGTCTGCCATTGCCGATATCTTTTTGACGGAGTATGAGAGTCTAGGTCAGGAACTGAGACAGTTAGTACTAGCTGACTATATTCGCAAGGATTTTGCCACCTATCTGGGAGATAATCAGGCAACCATTTCTCAGTTGGGGGTTCTCCCTTATTTTGAAAGCATTCGTCGAAAAGCTCAGGAGCAAGAAATACCTGTGTCATTGGCTGTCTTGTCAGGTAGTGTCGTTATTTTGCCTACCGATGTGGCAGCAGAGTTGAAGGAATTCTTGCCTCAGGTTCCTCTTAGTTTCTCATCTATTGGTCACTTGGATCCAAAAGATTATGTGCAGGTTGGTTTTCCGAGCTCAGCTAAGGGAATCGTGGCGGCAGTGACGGAGCTTTTTCAACGAGGGCGGATTCAAGTCCTAGTCGGAACCAAATCTCTCCTCGGAGAGGGTTGGGATGCTCCTTGTGTTAATTCCCTAATCCTCGGAAGCTTTGTGGGGAGCTTTATGTTGAGTAACCAGATGCGCGGGCGTGCCATTCGTATCTGGCCGGGACATCCAGAAAAGACCAGCAACATCTGGCATCTGGTAGCCGTTCAAGCGCAAGCACTTATCACTTTTCCTGGTGAGGAGCCTAGACCAGAGAGCAATCAAGATCTGCAGACCTTGTCGCGACGGATGGAGCATTTTCTTGGATTGGCCTATAATCAGGAGAGTATTGAGACCGGTTTGGATCGTTTGGATTTTCCAAAGCCCCCTTTTAAGAAAAAGCAAATTAGTGAGTACAATGAGCGAGTTAAGAGTCTCTCCAAGGATCGAGCAGGCTTGAGACAAAAATGGCAAGATGCTCTTGTCGTAGCGGATCAATTTGAGATAGTTACAGAAGTCGCAACCCAAAAACAGAAGGTCCCAGTCATGCTCTTGCTTGATGCATTAAAATGGGTTCGCATGTCATTGCTCTTGTTGGCAGTGGATTTGTTGGTCTTGCTATTTAGACTGAGATTAATCGGTGTTTGGTGGCTTACGACAGCATGTCTCCTCTTTTTGGCTTTTGCATCTTGGCGCTACCTCTGCTATAAGAGTCCCTATAAACGCTTGCAGTCTCTGGGTGAGCAAATCCGAAAGGCTCTGCTAGATTCGGGGCATCTAACGGATGATCAATCCCGTGTTCAGGTAGAGGAGGACAAGGAAAACTATATGGTTTTTGCCTATCTCAAGGGAGGAAGCATGAGAGACAAGGAGTTGTTTGCACAGACTGTGGGAGAATTCTTTGCTCCAGTGGACAACCAGCGCTATCTGTTAGTAGCTCAAAAAGCCCCAGCTGGCCAATCCAAGTATTTCGTAGTTCCTAGCCTCTTTGAAAAACGCAAGGAAGAAGCACAGAAATTCCTCGACTTTCTGAGACCGACTATCGGACGTTATCACCTCGTCTATACACGAACAGAGGCCGGGCGGAAAATCCTTCTCGAAGCTCGTATCAAAGCTCTCTCCAATAAAAATGACCGTACCTTGACTAAGAAGAAGGTTAAAAGCCGATTGGAGTAGGGGAGTTTACAAGAGATAAATAAGTAAATTCTCTTAAAATATAAACACAATTAGAGACAGTAAGAGACGATTGACTAGTTCAAGTAAGAAGGAGAAGAAAGTTAAAGTAGAAGAAATAGAACAAGTAGCTGGATAAGGACTACCCCTTAGAAATGGATTTCTAAGGGGATTTTTGTGGATTCGTGGTATAATTTTTATAAAAGTAGGCGCTATGAAATATTTTGTTTTTTAGAAAGAAATACTATGGATGATAGATTTATTACATTAAAGCACATTGATACTTCAGTAGCAGCTAAAAATGTTGCTAAATTACTTGAAGAAAATAAAACTTATTTCTTAAATGGGAACTGGGGTTCTGGAAAAACAGAATTTCTAGTTGAAGTTGGTAAGAATACTAATAAAAAATTAGTTACGATAGACTTTTGGAGATTAAGCGATAACCGCTCAACGATTGAGATTGTTTTTTCAAAATTACACCCGTTGGTATATAGCCTTTTAAGGATTTTCATAGTTTTATGTGTCGCAGTTTCTATCTTAATGACTAATGTAGTTGATTTGGGTTTAAGTTCTTTTTTTGAATCTTTTTGTGTTAAATTAATTATTGGGAGTATTGTTTTATTAGTAGCAATCTATCAATTTTTTTAAAATCAAATCAGATGGTTTTTACAGTTGTTTACTAACTTCTAAATGTCTATCATTATCTCGAAAAGTATTAGTTATTGATGATTTTGATCGAATGTCTAACAAACAACAAGAGGAGAGTTATAAAATTTTTAGCTTGCTTAATGGCAAGATTCCAATTGTTTTTGTTGGAGATATTGAGAAAGTGCATCTTAACGACAATAATTTCCTCTCTAAAATTATTGATAGACGGATAGAACTACCATTTGTTCTTCACCCATCAAATATTTGGCAAGATTATTTTGAGTTGTTAAGTAAAAAACTCAATACGAGTTTGTCAGATGATTTTTGGAGAAGGTTTAGCTTTGAAAACAGAAATTTGCGAGATCGTAATCATTTTAATGACTATGTCAATCAAGAATTCTTTTCAAGGAAGAAGTTTGAACATGTTCAAGAAGAACAGCAACTTTGGATTATCTACGCTTATCTTTTTTATCCTGAATTATATAAACAACTATTAAAGAACGAAGAAATAAAAGTTAAGGATGATGAAGAAACAAGTTTTACAGAGATTTTCAAGTTTGGACGAAGCATACAGGAAATATTATCTGACATTCAGCAATCAGACCATAACCAATATCCACCGAACTATAAAAAGAATAAACCAGCCTATTTTCTCTATGAAGAACCTCTAAATCATACAAAAGAGGAATTTAATACATTACTTGAAACAGACAGTAATGAATTATCCAGAGAACTAAGAGAGGCAAACTATAACAAAGATTTTTATCAATATCTCTCAAGCGAATATAAATCTTTTTCTGAAATTCAGAAAGCTAAACTACTACGTATTACTATACAGGAATCTCTGAAATCTTATAATAGCTCTGCAATGGACTATATTGTTGAAGAAAAATTGAATGAAGAAATCCCTAGATATGAGAGAAATACTCCTTTAAGCAAGGAAACAATAGCTAGGATTGTAAATTTTTGGGAAACTATTCTTAGGAAAGAAGGTTTAGACCAGTCTGAAATCATTTATTTTATGGAAAAGCATAGAGTACTTAGCTTCCATGATTTGGGACTTCACTATACAAAATTAGAGATTAATAATGAAAATTTTGCCAAGTTAAATCGGAAAGATTTCTTCCTATTGACCTATCTAAGTGCGGTTAATAAATTTGGGCAATTTAAGAAATGGGATAGTAGTATATGGAATGCGATAGATTGTTTTGGAGATAAGGAATTTTTATCATTTTGGAAATTTCAAGGGATTCTATCTACTGATGAGAATTATTTTGATTTTGATATTATCCCAGAAAATATGATCTATACTCTTTGGATAGGTAAATACACTTTTGAACCACCACATGATTTTGAAGATTATAGGGAGGATGTTATTAAAAAGATTCGCCTGAAACTTGATCAGCTGGAATCAAAAGGATTCACATTTGATGAGAAAATAGATGGAGAACATAGACGCAGGGATTAGGATTTTAAAATTTGGGTATTTTTCTAGTTTATTGCTTATTTCTTACCGTTACACTAAATTAGCATTCTCTAAAAAAATTACTTGCTCTACTCAGGTCGAGTGGTTTTTATAGAATTATGATAAAATAGGAGAAATAATACATTTTTTGAAAGAGGTTTAGACAAAACTTTGTTTCCATATTTCCTGGAAACGGATAGAAAGCAAGGAGAAACATGGAACAAACTAATCAAAAATCCCAGTGCCAACAACTCTGGGCTAGAAACAAATACCTCGTTTTGAGCCATTCCAGCAATATTTACAATGAGATTCGCCAATACTTGAAGAATGAAGTGGTGGAGGTAAGTCATGTTCAAGAACTGATTGACCGTGCCTGCCAAAT
The DNA here is from genome assembly GCF_000187645.1 of Streptococcus sp. C300. Classification (GTDB taxonomy): domain Bacteria; phylum Bacillota; class Bacilli; order Lactobacillales; family Streptococcaceae; genus Streptococcus; species Streptococcus oralis_CQ. The sequence continues at coordinate 527,258 of NZ_GL732466.1, read as the reverse complement.
TCCTGAGCATAGAGGTCAGGTTTGCAATGCCTTTCAGCATATTTGGGGCTATTTCAAAAAGAAAGCGACAGATGTTGAATGCAAAGACTACATGCTCTTGCTGGATCGCTACCGCTTTGGTCAGGCTTCTAAGGAAGACTTAATCGCTAAGACGAGAGAGTTGCTGGATCGCTATCCCAATACCTATTTGCAACATTCGACTTTACTGAAAGGAGACTCTCATGAGACTTTGGCATGAGGCTTTGATTTCACAACTTCCCCGTCCGCAGCTTTTGGGGCAACATCGAGAGTGCTGTGCTCTTCGTCCGTCATGGCATCAATATCAGAACCCAACAAGATTTGATCAACGTCTAAACCAACTTTTTCGCAAACTGCTTGGGTTACCTTCTCATTGTCTCCCGTCAAGATCTTTGTTTGAACACCGTGTTCTAACAAAGCTTGGATAGCAGGTGCTGCTGATGGTTTTGGTGGATCTAGAAAGGCAAGATATCCTGTTAGAATCATCTCTTTTTTCATCTTCAACGGAGTAAGC
>NZ_GL732466.1:496938-526690 GCF_000187645.1 Streptococcus sp. C300 | reverse complement strand
TACTTGAAGAATGAAGTGGTGGAGGTAAGTCATGTTCAAGAACTGATTGACCGTGCCTGCCAAATTCCTGAGCATAGAGGTCAGGTTTGCAATGCCTTTCAGCATATTTGGGGCTATTTCAAAAAGAAAGCGACAGATGTTGAATGCAAAGACTACATGCTCTTGCTGGATCGCTACCGCTTTGGTCAGGCTTCTAAGGAAGACTTAATCGCTAAGACGAGAGAGTTGCTGGATCGCTATCCCAATACCTATTTGCAACATTCGACTTTACTGAAAGGAGACTCTCATGAGACTTTGGCATGAGGCTTTGATTTCACAACTTCCCCGTCCGCAGCTTTTGGGGCAACATCGAGAGTGCTGTGCTCTTCGTGGCAATGGCTGGGGCAGAAAGCATGCGACGGTGGACTATGTCTTTACCCACTCGCCTTATCGTCTCTATGCCTATCATCGCTTGATCATGGAGGAGATGGCAATCCGTGGCTACAATGTCAGTCCAGAGTGGCTGGATAAGAACTACCGTGGCAAGACCTGCCCTTCTTATCAAGACTTAGCAGAGGAGAAACTAGGCAAGACCATCTATAGTGAACATGATGCAGAATACTATGAGGAGTGTTTAGCTAATCTCCGAGAGAAAGGCATTGAGCTGGAGTAAGAGTCAGGATTAGCTCCATATTATAACTCTTCTCGTAATTTTTTTGAATAATAAATATGAGACCTTTAGAATGATTCTAAGGTCTTCTTTTTAAGAGTATTAGGATTTACTTTTAATAACTTTTAAGTTATAATTTGTTTCAAAAGCCAAGCGTGAACTGAAGGACATAAAAGAAAGAGGGTTAAGTGATGAAGAATAGTGCTATTGGAAGTAATTGGAAGGATATCCGATCTGAACTCTTTACCAAGGAGGAAATCCTTGAAAGTGATATGCGAGTGGATATCATGAGTGAGTTGATTGAGGCTAGACATGAGCAAGGTATCAGTCAGAAAAAGCTAGAGGAACTCAGTGGAGTAAGCCAGCCTGTTATAGCTAGGATGGAGACAGGAAAGACCAGTCCTCAGTTGGATACGGTCTTAAAAGTTTTAGCAAGTTTAGGAAAGACACTAGCAGTCGTTCCACTTGAACAGGAAAAAGGTTGATAGAGAAGAGATTACTTGGTTGGCTAAAATCATCCACAGAACAATTTTACCTCCCGTCCGCACTTTTTCAGGGAAATATCAGAATTACAAAAGAAAACCAACCTATAGTCTTTTCTAATAGCAAGCCATAGTCACTGATGAAAATCGTCAATAGCTCGTTTGAGCATTCCAACTAAAATACAGCCACCAAACAAGCAATACAAAGGATTTGAGACACAGATCTCAAGTCTTTTTCTTTTGTTTAAAACAGTGATATAGTTTCAAACTATATCAAAGCCTAATTATTTACAATTATACAGACAGTTTCTTTTCTGTTAAGATAGTTTCAACAACAAATTTTGGAGGACACATCATGTCAACTACGATCATCGGTTTCCCTCGTTTGGGCGAATTCCGCGAATTAAAATTTACAACTGAAAAATACTTTAGAAAAGAAATCTCAGAAGAAGAACTCCTTGCCGCAGCAAAAGAATTGCGTGCTAAACACTGGAACATCGTCAAAGAAAAAGGCATCACTGAAATCCCATCAAATGACTTTTCTCACTATGACAACTTCCTAGATGCAGCTTTCCTCTTCAACGTGGTACCTGCTTCCGTTCAAAACTTGGAATTGTCTGATCTTGAACGCTACTTTGCTTTGGGACGTGGTTACCAAGGAGAAAAAGGGGACGTGCGTGCCCTTCCGATGAAGAAATGGTTTAACACCAACTACCACTACATCGTTCCTAAATTTGAAAAAGACACTCAAGTTAAATTGGCTGGTCACAAGATTTTTGATGAGTTCCAAGAAGCAAAAGAACTTGGTCTCAACACTCGTCCAGTCCTTGTAGGTCCGTTCACTTTCCTTCAATTGTCAGATTTTGAAGACGGTGTGAAAGCAGAAGACTTCGTAGATAGCTTAGTAGCTGCTTACCAAGAGGTCTTTGCTAAATTGGCTGAGCTTGGTGCGACTCGTATCCAATTGGACGAAGCAGCTCTTGTCAAAGATTTGACAGCTGAAGAAAAAGCCCTCTTCTTGAACCTCTACAACAAGCTTTTGGCTGACAAGAAAGGTCTTGAAGTCTTGCTTCAAACTTACTTCGGTGACGTTCGTGACGTCTACGCTGACCTTGTGAACTTGCCAGTAGATGCCATTGGTTTGGACTTCGTTGAAGGTAAGAAAACTCTTGAACTCGTTAAAGGTGGCTTCCCAGCTGACAAGACTCTCTATGCAGGTATTGTCAATGGTAAGAACATCTGGCGTAACAACTATGAAAAGAGCTTGGCGATTCTTGAACAAATCCCAGCTGAAAACATCGTTTTGACTAGCTCATGCTCACTTCTTCATGTGCCATTTACAACAGCTAACGAAGAATTTGAACCAGCTATCTTGAACCACTTTGCTTTTGCAGTTGAAAAATTGGATGAGATTCGTGATTTGGATGCTATCCGCAATGGTCAAGGTGCAGAAGCTCTTGCAGCTAACAAAGAACTCTTTGCGACTGAGCGTGTGGGTGAAAATACAGAACTTCGTGCGCGTATCGCTGGTTTGACAGACGCAGACTACACTCGTTTGCCAGCCTTTGCAGAACGTGAAGCTATCCAAGAAGAAGCCTTTAAACTTCCAGCTCTTCCAACAACAACCATCGGTTCATTCCCTCAAACTAAGGAAGTTCGTGCCAAACGTTTGGCCTTCCGTAAGGGTGAATTGTCACAAGAAGAATACGACGCTTTCCTTGCTGAAACCATCGACGAATGGATTAAATGGCAAGAAGAAGTTGGATTTGACGTGCTTGTACACGGTGAGTTCGAGCGTAACGACATGGTTGAGTACTTCGGTCAAAACTTGTCAGGTTACCTCTTCTCTAAGAATGGTTGGGTACAATCTTACGGTATGCGTGGGGTGAAACCACCAATCATCTGGGGTGATGTCACTCGTCTCAACCCAATCACTGTCAAATGGTCTAGCTATGCTCAAAGTCGTACTGACAAACCTGTTAAGGGTATGTTGACTGGACCGGTTACTATCCTCAACTGGTCATTCCCACGCGAAGACATCTCTATCAAGGACTCAACTCTTCAAATCGCTCTTGCCATCAAGGATGAAGTTCTTGACCTTGAAGCTGCAGGTGTGAAAATCATCCAAATCGACGAGGCTGCTCTTCGTGAGAAATTGCCACTCCGTCGCAGCGACTGGTACGAAGACTACCTTGACTGGGCTATTCCAGCCTTCCGCTTGGTACACTCTACAGTTGCGCCAGATACACAAATCCACACTCACATGTGTTACTCAGAATTTACAGATATCATCCCAGCTATCGACAACATGGATGCGGACGTGATTTCCTTTGAAGCAAGCCGTTCAAACCTTGAAATCTTGGACGAACTCAAAGCGAAAAACTTCCAAACAGAAGTGGGACCTGGGGTTTACGATATCCACTCACCTCGTGTGCCAAATGAAGGCGAAATCGACCACACAATCGATGCTATTCTTGCTAAAGTACCAAGCAAGAAAGTTTGGATCAACCCTGACTGTGGTTTGAAAACACGTGGTATTCCAGAAACAAAAGAAAGCTTGATCCGCCTTGTCGAAGCAGCAAAAGCTGCGCGTGAGAAATTGTAAGATTAGATTTCTCGCTTGACACTGTTTGATCAAGGAACTGCTTGGACCTAGCTGGCTCAGCAATCATGAAATCAAAAAGAAAAGGATAATGACTATGTCACGCCAAACACCGTCACTTTCATTTGAAGTGTTCCCTCCAAACCCAGCAGTGGGTAATGATAAAATTATTTCCGCCTTGCAGGATATGCGGGAGCTGACACCGCACTTTATCAGTGTGACTGCCAGCAATAATAAATTTAATATCAAGGAAACAACGGTTCGTTTGGCTGACTTTATCCAGAATGACTTGGCGATTCCAACCATTGCCCACTTGCCAGCTATCTATCTGACCAAGGACAAGGTTGCTGAAACCATTGCAGACTTGGATAAGGTTGGGGTACAGAAAATCTTGGCCTTGCGTGGGGATATTATCCCTGATGTGGAACCGCAAAAGGATTTCCGCTACGCAACGGATTTGATCGAGTTCATCAAGGAACAAGCTCCTCACTTTGATATTGTTGGTGCTTGCTACCCAGAGGGGCATCCTGACTCTCCAAACCAAATCTCGGATATTCAAAATCTCAAGAAGAAAGTGGATTCAGGTTGTTCAAGCCTTGTAACGCAACTTTTCTTTGACAATGAGCGCTTCTACGATTTCCAAGATAAGTGTACCTTGGCAGGGATTGATGTTCCTATTCATGCAGGTATCATGCCCATTCTGAACCGTAATCAAGCACTTCGTCTCTTGAAGACTTGTGAGAATATCCATCTTCCACGTAAATTTAAGGCCATCTTAGACAAGTATGAGCATGACCCTGAGTCGCTCAGAGCAGCAGGACTTGCCTATGCCGTGGATCAGATCGTGGACTTGGTAACGCAGGATGTCGCAGGTGTGCATCTCTACACCATGAACAATGCTGAAACAGCAAAATACATCCACCAAGCAACCCATGCCTTGTTTAATCATCAGTCTTTAGGATAATAAAAAGCAAACCATTCTTCTCAGGTGAGGGGAATGGTTCCTTTTTAATAGAAAAGCCCGCACTTTTTAAGAAAAATATGATAAAATAGACTCTGTACGTACTTGATACAAAGATGAGGGTATTTAGGTTGTAGAAGTTTGTTTAAAGTGGATTATTTTTTAAACAAAATATGATAATAGGTGTCTCAAAAAACACGAACGGAGTGAGTATTTAAAAGATATTTCAAGCTATAGTAGTATCCTAGAGAATAACTCTGTTATTTTCTAGGACGGAATTTTTTAGACTTCAGGCTAAAAAATAAGGGATGAAATTCCGAAGGAAGTTGCTCCCGTCCGCACTATTCCAGTGAAATATCAAAAAAACTACTTAATTGAATTTTGGTCTCATTTCTTAGGAAAAAAGACAAGCTTCCTAGCATTCATCGAATGCTTCGTCACCTTCCTATTTTTCTACAGAAATGTTCGGCAAACCGAACCGTCCAAAATATCTTGATTTTTGTAGGCAAGGCGTATAATTTCATCAATCCAAAGGGGATTAAAATGACAAAACAAGTATTTCAAACGACTTTTGCGGGTCGTGAGTTAATCGTAGAGACTGGCCAGGTTGCTAAGCAAGCAAATGGCTCTGTTGTCGTGCGTTACGGTGAGTCAACTGTCTTGACTGCAGCCGTCATGTCTAAGAAAATGGCAACTGGGGATTTCTTCCCACTTCAAGTCAACTACGAAGAAAAAATGTATGCGGCTGGGAAGTTTCCTGGTGGCTTTATGAAACGTGAAGGACGTCCTTCAACTGATGCGACTTTGACAGCGCGTTTGATTGACCGTCCAATCCGTCCAATGTTTGCGGAAGGTTTCCGTAATGAAGTGCAAGTGATCAATACGGTTCTTTCTTATGATGAAAATGCCTCTGCACCAATGGCAGCTATGTTTGGTTCATCCTTGGCGCTTTCTATATCAGATATTCCATTTGACGGACCAATCGCTGGGGTACAAGTGGGCTATGTCGATGGTCAAATCATCATCAACCCTAGTCAAGAACAAGCAGAGCGTTCGCTTCTTGAATTGACAGTAGCTGGTACCAAACACGCTATTAACATGGTTGAGTCTGGTGCCAAAGAATTGTCAGAAGAAATCATGTTGGAAGCTCTTCTCAAAGGGCACGAAGCAGTCAAAGAATTGATTGCTTTCCAAGAAGAGATCGTTGCTGCGGTTGGTAAGGAAAAAGCAGAAGTGGAACTGCTTCATGTGGATGCTGAATTACAGACTGAAATCATCGCAGCCTACAACAGTGACCTCCAAAAAGCGGTTCAAGTAGAAGAAAAATTAGCGCGTGAAGTTGCTACTCAAGCTGTTAAAGACCAAGTGACTGCAGTTTACCAAGAAAAATATGCAGACCACGAAGAATTTGACCGTATCATGCGTGATGTGGCTGAAATCTTGGAACAAATGGAACACGCTGAAGTGCGCCGTTTGATCACAGAAGACAAGGTTCGTCCTGACGGACGTAAGGTCGATGAAATTCGTCCTTTGGATGCGGTTGTTGACTTCCTTCCTCGTGTACATGGTTCCGGTCTCTTCACTCGTGGTCAAACTCAAGCCCTTTCTGTCTTGACCTTGGCTCCGATGGGAGAAACTCAAATCATCGATGGTTTGGACCCAGAGTACAAGAAACGCTTTATGCACCACTATAACTTCCCTCAATACTCTGTAGGGGAAACTGGTCGTTACGGTGCACCAGGTCGTCGTGAAATTGGTCACGGTGCTCTTGGTGAGCGTGCTCTTGCCCAAGTCTTGCCAAGTTTGGAAGAATTCCCATACGCTATCCGTCTGGTAGCAGAAGTCTTGGAATCAAATGGTTCTTCATCTCAGGCTTCTATCTGTGCGGGAACTCTTGCCCTTATGGCTGGTGGTGTGCCAATCAAGGCGCCAGTAGCTGGTATTGCCATGGGTCTCATCTCTGATGGAAATAACTACACTGTATTGACAGATATCCAAGGTTTGGAAGACCACTTTGGAGACATGGACTTTAAGGTAGCAGGTACTCGTGAGGGGATTACAGCCCTTCAAATGGATATCAAGATCCAAGGGATTACTGCAGAAATCTTGACAGAAGCTCTTGCTCAAGCTAAGAAAGCGCGTTTTGAAATCCTTGATGTGATTGAAGAAACGATTCCAGAAGTTCGTCCAGAATTGGCTCCAACTGCTCCGAAGATTGATACCATCAAGATTGATGTGGACAAGATTAAGATTGTCATCGGTAAGGGTGGAGAAACGATTGACAAGATTATCGCTGAAACAGCCGTTAAGATTGATATCGACGAAGAAGGAAATGTGTCTATCTACTCTAGCGACCAAGATGCTATCAATCGTGCTAAAGAAATTATTGCTGGTTTGGTGCGTGAGGCTAAAGTCGATGAAGTTTACCATGCCAAGGTTGTTCGTATCGAGAAATTTGGTGCCTTTGTCAACCTCTTTGACAAGACAGACGCCCTTGTTCACATTTCGGAAATGGCTTGGACGCGTACCAATAATGTCGAAGACTTGGTGGCTATTGGAGACGAAGTCGATGTCAAAGTTATCAAGATTGATGAAAAAGGACGTGTTGATGCTTCTATGAAGGCTCTTCTTCCACGTCCACCAAAACCTGAGCGTGATGAAAAAGGTGAAAAGTCTGAACGTCCTCACCGTCCACGTCATCACAAGGATCACAAACCGAAGAAAGAATTTACACACAAACCAAAAGACTCAGAATAAGAAAGGAGAAATGTATGGGATGGTGGCGCGAAACCATTGATATTGTAAAAGAAAATGATCCAGCGGCGCGCACCACTTTGGAGGTTCTACTGACCTATCCGGGTGTCAAGGCCTTGGCTGCCCACCGTCTCTCGCATTTTCTCTGGAAGCATGGCTTTAAACTCTTGGCTCGTATGCACAGTCAGTTTTGGCGCTTTTGGACTCAGATTGAGATCCATCCGGGGGCTCAGATAGAATCAGGTGTCTTTATCGACCATGGTTCTGGCTTGGTGATTGGAGAGACAGCGATTGTTGAGAAGGGCGTTCTTCTCTATCACGGAGTAACTCTTGGGGGAACTGGAAAAGACTGTGGGAAACGCCATCCGACCGTTCGCAAGGGAGCCCTCATATCGGCTCATGCCCAAGTTATTGGACCAGTGGAAATCGGCGAAAATGCTAAGGTCGGTGCTGCAGCAGTTGTTGTGGCAGATGTTCCTAGTGATGTGACGGTTGTCGGAATTCCTGCTAAAATTGTCCGAGTTCATGGACAGAAGGATGAGCCGACTATCCACGAAGTCGAAGAAAAACGGGAGTACTACGTCAATAAACTCGAGCATGCCCGTGAAGCCAGCCACAGATCGTCGGGGTTGTAGAGGATACCTATATGATTCAAGCAAGAAATAAGTTGAGCCAAGAAGAGTTATTTGAAGCGAAAAAACTAATTAACTGTTGCCAAGCCTATGATGGAACTTATCGTGATCCCTATCTTTCTAACATGCTTAATTTTGACCCAAATATGCCGGCCTTTTTCCTTTATTATGAAAAAGGCGAACTTGTTGGTCTCTTAACTGTCTATGCTGATGATCAAGATGTGGAAGTGACGATACTGGTTCATCCAGAACATCGCCGACAGAGAATTGCGCGTGCTTTGTTTACTAGTTTTGAGAAAGGAACGGCTTCTTTCCCCATTCGGTCAGTCACCTTTCAGACAGAACGTATTTTTTTAGAGAATCATCCTGACTTTGCCAGTAACTGGGGACTAATCGAGGATGAAGAGACAGAAACTTGGTTAGGTAAGGATAGAAGACCTTATCCGTTAGTAACTGTTTCTAATCTTGAAGTTTTGTTAGCAGATAGTTCATTTCAGAATCAAATTAGTCAGTTGAAGTTTCAGGTATTTTCAGAGGAACATGAATCGAGAGAAGTTGTGGATCGATATGTCGCCGAAGCTCTGAAGGATCCAGAAAGTCGCCTATATGTTTTATTAAAAGACGGTCAGGTTATTGGAACTTGTACAGTTGATTTATCGAGTCATACGAATTACTTCTATGGCTTAGCAATAGCTGAGCTTGAACGCGGGCAAGGCTACGGAAGCTATCTAGCAAAATCCCTTGTCAATAAACTGATTGAGCAAAATGACAAGGAGTTTCAGATTGCCGTGGAAGATAGCAATGTAGGTGCCAAACGTTTGTATGAAAAAATTGGCTTTGTCAAACAGACCCAGGTGGTTTATCTGAAAGCAAAAGTGTAGAACTAGAAAGGTAACTACAAGAATGGCAGTATATTTTTACGGCTGTATCACCATGGATGGCTACTTGGCAGACAGCCAGCACAGGATAGACTGGCTGCATCAGCTTAGTTCTGTAGAGGATACAGGATATGATGACTTTTACAGGCAAATGGATATCACCATCATGGGCAAGCGGACCTTTGAGGAAATCCAAGATTTGCAAGATGTAGAAAGTTTTTATCAAGCTACGGAAAACTATGTCTTTACGCATGATAGGCACCTGCCTGTCAGCAATTACCAGCCAGTAGCTGGGGATGTGGTGGACTTTGTTCACCAGATTGACAAAGGCAAAAATGTCTTTGTGATTGGTGGTAATTCCTTGGTAGGACCGCTCTTGGATGCGGATCTTTTCGACCACCTCATTATTCAGATAGCGCCCCTTATCCTAGGAAAGGGGGTTCCCCTCTTTACCCAAGAGGAAGGGCAGCGCTTTTACCAACTGGATAGCCTCAGACAATTTGGCCCTTTTGCAGAGCTGGTTTTCAGCCGAAAAAGTCAGAAATAGAGAAGGGAGTGGACCGCATGATTAAAATTTACGACACCATGTCTCGTGATTTGCGGGAATTTGTCCCAATCGAGGACGGTAAGGTTAAGATGTATGTCTGTGGGCCTACGGTCTACAACTATATCCACGTTGGCAATGCCCGCTCAACAGTAGCTTTTGACACTGTTCGCCGCTATTTTGAGTATCGGGGATTTGAGGTCAATTATATTTCCAATTTTACAGATGTAGATGATAAGATTATCAATCGCGCCAAGGAAGAAGGCATCACACCTCAGGAGGTTGCGGACAAGTACATCGCGGCCTTTCGTGAGGATGTGACGGCCTTGGGCGTGAAACCTGCGACTCGCCATCCACGAGTAGTCGAGTTTATGGCTGACATTATCCGCTTTGTGGAAGACTTGATTGAAAAAGGCTTTGCCTACGAGAGTCAAGGGGATGTATACTTCCGTGTGGAAAAATCTCATAACTATGCCAAGTTAGCCAATAAAACCTTGGAAGATTTGGAGCTGGGTGCTTCAGGTCGTACCGATGAAGAAACGGCTCGTAAGGAAAATCCTGTAGATTTTGCCCTTTGGAAAGCTGCAAAACCAGGTGAGATTTCTTGGGACAGTCCTTGGGGACCTGGTCGTCCAGGCTGGCATATCGAGTGTTCGGTCATGTCAACAGAGATTTTGGGAGATACCATTGATATCCACGGTGGTGGAGCTGATTTGGAGTTTCCTCACCATACCAACGAAATTGCCCAGTCAGAAGCAAAAACAGGCAAGACTTTCGCCAACTACTGGATGCACAATGGCTTTGTCAATATCGATAATGTCAAGATGTCTAAATCCTTGGGGAATTTCATCACAGTCCATGATGCCCTTAAAACTCTTGATGGTCAAGTGTTGCGTTTCTTCTTTGCGACTCAGCATTACCGTAAACCAATCAACTTTACGGAAAAAGCAGTGCGGGATGCCGAGACCAATCTCAAGTATCTGAAAAACACTTACGAGCAACCATTTTCTGGGACTGTAGACATTCAAGAGTTGCAAGACTTTAAAGATAAGTTTGTAGCGGCTATGGATGAGGACTTCAACGCTGCCAATGGTATCACAGTTGTCTTTGAAATGGCCAAATGGATCAATTCAGGTAACTATGATGCAAGTGTCAAGGAAGCTCTTGCGGCTATGTTAGAGGTCTTCGGAATTGTCTTTGTCGAGGAAGTTTTGGATGCAGAGATCGAAACCTTGATCCAAAAACGACAAGAAGCGCGTGCGAATCGTGACTTTGCGACAGCAGACCAAATCCGTGATCAACTGGCTGCTCAAGGGATTAAGCTCCTTGATACCAAGGATGGAGTGAGGTGGACACGTGATTGATGTCAATCTCATTAACGGAATTGCGCTAGCCTTTGAAGGGGATGCGGTGTATTCCATGTATATTCGCCGCCACCTCATCCTAAAAGGCATGACCAAGCCCAATAAACTTCACCAAGAGGCGACCAAGTATGTCTCGGCCAAGGCTCAGGCTCGCCTGATTTCCCTCATGTTGGAGGAGCAAGTTTTAACGGAAAAAGAAGAAGAAATCTATAAACGTGGGCGCAATACCAATAGCCACACAAAGGCTAAAAATGCAGATGTCGTAACTTATCGCATGTCTACAGGTTTTGAAGCAGTGATGGGTTATCTTCATCTGACTGATAATATGGAGCGTCTAGAGACCTTGATTTCGTGGTGTATCCAAAAAGTGGAGGCGTAGAAATGCTTGCAAAAGAATTACTAGACTGGTTTCCTGAGGCTCAGATTTCAGATCAGCCAATAGAGAAACTAGGATATCTTACACTTCCTCTATCTTCTCAACAGTGGATTTTACTGGAAGAAACTGGGCTCAGCGAGCGTGAAAAGCAGTTAATTGCCCTTTTAACCCAGCAGGAGCAGGCTCGTTCACTCAATCCTTGGTATTCCTATCTGATCGAGGGAAAGGGGCAGGCACCTCAAACTTTTAAAAAGATACAACTGGTTTATTGCCATCTATCCTATTACCAACAGGAAAATCTAGCCTCTTGGCTGGATATGATGCAGACCCTCTTTCCTAACTGCCAGACAGTGTTGCAGGTCGGAGTTCAGGACTATGTTTTTATTCTCCAGCAAGATAAATACAGCTCTGTTCGCTCAATCTTATCCGATACGATTGAGGCAGTAGAGTATGACTTTGGTCTTCGTCTGTCTATCATGTTGGGGCAGGTTTGGTCACAGACTGGGTATCAGGCTTTGTCAGATTTAATCCAAGCAGAGCGGGACTTGTTTAAGGCTTGGTGGCGTCAGGGGCATCAAGGGGTTCATACTTTTTCACAGCTCTATCTTTGGAGTCTTGGGGAAGGGCTGGTTGACCATAGAATTATCAAAGAATACCTTCGTCAGTTGATTCTGGACCAAGATCAGATTCAGGAGATCATTCTTTCTCTCTGGGAAAACAGTGCTGTCTTAACTAAAACAGCCCAGCAACTCTATCTGCATCGCAATTCTCTCCAATACAAGATTGATAAATGGGAAGAATTAACAGGACTTCAGTTGAAGGAGTTGACGGATCTCACCCTTTGTTATCAGTTGATTTTACCAGATATTCTCTAAAGTTTTGTGCAAGTTGCACAGAACTTTTTTATTTTTTTGGTCACCTTGCCATAGAAATGTAAAGCGTTTTCATATATAATAAAACTATCAAAAGACAAAAGGAGTTTACCTCGATGGTAGAATTAAATCTTAAAAACATTTACAAAAAATATCCAAACAGCGAACACTACTCAGTTGAAGACTTCAACTTGGACATCAAAGACAAAGAATTTATCGTTTTCGTAGGTCCTTCAGGATGTGGTAAATCAACAACTCTTCGTATGATTGCTGGTCTTGAAGATATCACAGAAGGTACTGCATCTATCGATGGCGTGGTTGTCAACGACGTAGCTCCAAAAGACCGTGACATCGCCATGGTATTCCAAAACTACGCTCTTTACCCACACATGACTGTATATGACAACATGGCTTTCGGTTTGAAATTGCGTAAATACAGCAAGGAAGACATCGACAAACGTGTGCAAGAAGCTGCAGCAATCCTTGGCTTGAAAGAGTTCTTGGATCGTAAACCTGCTGACCTTTCTGGTGGTCAACGTCAACGTGTTGCCATGGGTCGTGCCATTGTCCGTGATGCAAAAGTATTCTTGATGGACGAACCTTTGTCAAACTTGGATGCCAAACTTCGTGTATCTATGCGTGCTGAAATTGCGAAGATCCACCGTCGTATCGGTGCTACAACCATCTACGTAACTCACGACCAAACAGAAGCGATGACATTGGCAGACCGTATCGTTATCATGTCAGCTACTAAGAACCCTGCTGGTACAGGTACTATCGGACGTGTAGAACAAATCGGTACCCCTCAAGAAGTTTACAAAAATCCAGTTAACAAGTTCGTTGCAGGATTTATCGGAAGCCCAGCTATGAACTTCATCAATGTGAAATTGGTTGGTGGTGAAATTGTTTCTGACGGTTTCCGCTTGAAAGTGCCAGAAGGTGCTTTGAAAGTTCTTCGTGACAAAGGCTACGAAGGAAAAGAATTGATTTTCGGTATCCGTCCAGAAGATGTGAATGCAGAACCTGCTTTCCTTGAAACATTCCCAGAATCAGTTGTCAAAGCTACTATCTCAGTATCAGAATTGCTTGGTTCAGAATCTCACCTTTACTGCCAAGTTGGTAAAGACGAATTTGTTGCCAAAGTGGATGCTCGTGACTACTTGCAAACAGGTGCAACAGTTGAACTTGGATTTGACTTGAACAAAGCACACTTCTTCGACGTAGAAACTGAAAAAACAGTCTACTAAGCAAATGAAATGTCAAAACACTACTAGAGAAATCTGGCAGTGTTTTTTTAATGATTGGTATTGGCATAAAAACAGAGCTTTTCTAGTTTTCATATCCTTAAAAAAGTGATAAAATGGTAGGAAGAATTGGAGAGTATAGATGCCGAAAGAAGTGAATTTGACGGGCGATCAGGTAGTCGCTTTAACGAGAGAATATTTAACAAAGGAAGACGTTGCTTTTGTACAAAAAGCATTGATTTACGCAGTTGATTGTCATAGTGGGCAGTTTCGGAAATCAGGAGAGCCCTATATTATCCATCCCATTCAGGTAGCAGGCATTCTAGCTAAGCTCAAGCTGGATGCCGTAACCGTTGCCTGTGGTTTTTTGCATGACGTGGTTGAAGACACAGATGCAACACTGGATGATTTGGAGAGAGAGTTCGGTCATGATGTTCGGATTATCGTTGATGGGGTGACCAAGCTTGGTAAGGTTGAGTACAAATCACTCGAGGAACAATTGGCTGAAAATCACCGCAAGATGCTTATGGCCATGTCAGAGGATATCCGTGTTATCTTGGTTAAATTATCGGACCGTTTGCACAATATGCGAACTCTCAAACACCTTCGAAAGGACAAGCAAGAACGGATCTCCAGAGAAACCATGGAAATTTACGCACCACTTGCTCATCGTCTAGGGATTTCCAGTGTCAAGTGGGAGTTGGAAGATCTATCTTTCCGTTACCTCAATCCAACTGAGTTTTACAAGATCACCCACATGATGAAGGAAAAACGCAGAGAACGTGAGGCTTTGGTCGACGAAGTCGTAACCAAGTTGGAAGAGTACGCTACCGAACGAAATCTCAAAGGGAAAATTTATGGTCGTCCTAAGCATATCTATTCGATCTACCGCAAGATGCAGGATAAGAAGAAACGCTTTGAGGAAATTTATGACCTGATTGCCATTCGCTGTATCTTAGATACCCAGAGTGATGTTTACGCTATGCTGGGTTATGTGCATGAACTTTGGAAACCTATGCCAGGCCGCTTCAAAGACTATATCGCTAATCGTAAGGCTAACGGTTACCAGTCTATTCATACGACCGTCTATGGACCAAAAGGGCCGATTGAATTCCAGATTCGGACCAAGGAAATGCACGAAGTAGCTGAGTACGGGGTAGCAGCTCACTGGGCTTATAAGAAAGGCATTAAAGGGCAGGTCAACAGCAAGGAATCTGCTATTGGGATGAACTGGATCAAGGAGATGATGGAGCTCCAAGATCAGGCTGATGATGCCAAGGAATTTGTGGACTCTGTTAAAGAAAACTATCTGGCGGAGGAGATTTATGTCTTTACTCCAGATGGTGCAGTTCGCTCCCTTCCAAAAGATTCAGGACCGATTGACTTTGCCTATGAAATCCATACCAAAGTCGGTGAAAAAGCGACTGGTGCCAAGGTCAATGGCCGTATGGTTCCGCTGACAACCAAGCTTAAGACAGGGGATCAGGTTGAAATTATCACCAACCCCAACTCCTTTGGTCCGAGTCGTGACTGGCTCAACATGGTCAAGACCAGCAAGGCGCGCAACAAGATTCGTCAGTTCTTTAAAAATCAAGACAAGGAATTATCCGTTAACAAGGGCCGTGAAATGTTGATGGCCCAGTTCCAAGAAAACGGCTATGTAGCCAATAAGTTTATGGACAAGCGTCATATGGACGAGGTTCTTCAAAAGACCAGCTACAAGACAGAGGAGGCTCTCTACGCAGCCATTGGTTTTGGAGAAATTGGCGCTATTACCGTCTTTAACCGTTTGACCGAAAAGGAACGCCGTGAGGAAGAACGTGCCAAGGCCAAGGCGGAAGCAGAAGAGCTTGTCAAAGGTGGCGAAGTTAAGGTTGAAAATAAAGAAACCCTCAAGGTCAAGCATGAGGGTGGTGTGGTGATTGAAGGTGCCTCAGGACTCCTCGTTCGGATTGCCAAGTGTTGCAATCCAGTGCCAGGTGACGACATTGTCGGCTACATTACTAAGGGACGCGGTGTAGCTATTCACCGTGTGGACTGTATGAATCTCCGTGCCCAAGAAAACTACGAGCAGCGTCTCCTTGATGTGGAATGGGAAGATCAATTCTCAAGCAAGGAATACACTGCTCACATCGATATCTATGGTCTCAACCGTACAGGTCTCTTAAATGATGTTCTGCAAGTTCTCTCAAACACGACTAAGAATATCTCAACTGTTAATGCTCAACCAACTAAGGATATGAAATTTGCTAACATCCATGTGTCATTTGGTATTTCCAACCTCTCTACACTGACCACAGTCGTGGACAAGATTAAGAGTGTGCCAGAGGTTTACTCTGTCAAACGGACCAACGGCTAATTCTCTCTTCAGTTACCAGAAAGGCTATTATGAAAATCATCATTCAACGAGTCAAGAAAGCCCAAGTCAGTATCGAAGGTCAGGTTCATGGAAAGATTAATCAGGGACTATTATTGTTGGTCGGTGTTGGTCCAGAGGACCAAGAGGAAGATTTGGACTATGCTGTGAGAAAGCTCGTCAACATGCGGATTTTTTCAGACGCAGAAGGCAAGATGAATCTGTCTGTCAAGGATATTGAAGGGGAAATCCTTTCTATTTCCCAGTTTACCCTCTTTGCGGATACCAAGAAAGGCAATCGTCCCGCCTTTACAGGTGCAGCCAAGCCGGATATAGCAACTGCCTTCTATGAGTTTTTCAATCAAAAGCTAGCTCAGGAAGTACCTGTTCAGACAGGCATCTTTGGAGCGGATATGCAGGTGGAGCTGGTAAATGATGGGCCAGTTACCATCATTCTTGATACTAAAAATAGATAAGAAAACCAAGCCCAGTTGGCTTGGTTTTTGTTTATAGACACTCCCAGAAGGCGATGTGTTTGTTGTAAAAGTCGGGATAGTTTTCTCTTAGGTGGCTAGCCGTCATATAATATAAAGTAGAATGACAGGAAGTAAAGACTGGAGTAAGAGAGTAGAAATATTGAGGGTCAGTGATGGCTAAAAAGACAAATAATAGAAAATCGCTGATGAGCACTCCTAAATAGTAGAAGCGAATTTTTTTGTTCATCTGAGGATAAATCTCAGAGAACTGTTTTTTGAGTCGATTGACCAAGCGAAATAGCAGTAGTCCTTGAGCAAGGATGAAAATGAAGCAAAAAATCAGGCCTCTCTCCAAAGAAAGTTCGTATCGGGGTCTGAAAGTTACCAACAGTAGCAAATCGCTGACTACAATGGCTGCAAAATGGATTCTAAAGAGCTTTTTCATAGGAAGACCTCCCTCTTTTATCTAGCTTCATTCTACATCAAACGAATGGAACTTACAACTAAAATAATAAAAAATCCCTGAAAGGAATTTCTTTCAAGGATAAGGGCTTAGTTGATTTTTTCGACATAGAGTTGTTTGGCGATATCCATACTAACTTGGAGGTCTTCACCTTTGTTGACCAGTGTAAAGGTATTGGAAAAATTATCAAACTGCTTGACTTTGACTTGGTTACCGATATGAATCTCATGCTTTTCTAAGTATTTAAGTAAGTCAAAGCTATCGTGAACTCGAGTCAGGAGATAGGTTCCAGCTTCCTTGGTACCTGCCAGTGGTAAGTTGTTGATTTCAACCAAGAGCTCTCCCTTGGCTGGGATGGTTCCTCCGTGGGGACAGGTTTTAGGGAAGCCCAGCAGTTTATCCAGTCTCTCTACGAAGAGATCGGATACAGTGTGCTCTAGGACCTCGGCTTCTTCGTGGATCTGGTCACTGGTATAGTCGAGATGGTGAACTAGAAAGACCTCAATCAACCGGTGTTTGCGATAGAGCTCGGAGACTAGTTTGAGCCCAATATCTGTCAATAGATAGCCATTCTCCTTGTCCTTGAGGATGAGATTTTCACTTTTCATGCGTTTGATCATCTCTGTTACGGCAGGTGGAGAGACTTGCATACGGGCAGCAATTTCCTTATTGGTGATTTTTTGCATTTCCGTACCGATTTCATAAATACATTTTAGGTAGTCTTCTTTATTTGGCGTCATTCGTTTCCTCTTGTCTTTTCTCTCCATCTAGTATATCAAAAAAAGCTAGATTTCTCTAGCCTTCTGCCCTAATGGCTTTGATTTTAGTCCAGTTCTTTTACTGCAGCAATAGCAGCTTCAAAGTCTGGTTCCGTGTTGATGTTGTCAACGTATTCTACGTAACGGATGACATTGTCAGTATCGAGAACAAAGACGGCACGTGCAAGGAGATGCCATTCGTTGATCAAGAGGGCATAATCGCGCCCGAAAGAATGGTCAAAATAGTCTGAAAGCATGATGGCATTGTCAAGGCCTTCAGCCCCGCACCAGCGTCCTTGGGCAAATGGTAGGTCCATAGAAACAGTAAGAACGACGGTATTGTCGAGGTTGGCAAGTTCCTGGTTGAATCGACGTGTTTGCGTTGAGCAGATACCGGTATCGATAGAAGGGACAACACTCAAGACTTTTTTCTTTCCATCAAAGTCAGCTAACGTTTTTTTAGAGAGATCGGTTGTCGTAAGAGAAAAGTCGAGTGCCTTGTCTCCGACTTGCAGTTGTTTACCTGTAAAGGTTACAGGATTTCCGAGAAAAGTGGTCATGAAACTACTCCATTCTTTTTTTCTTTTATTTTACCGAGAATTGTCAGATTTTTCCAATGATTTGACTGGAAATTAAGCGATAAAAAACGCCTGTTCATGTGAGAACGACGTTTTTAATGGATTATTTTGACAAACCTTCAGCAATCTTGTCAAGGTTGTATTTCATCATGCTGTAGTAGCTGTCGCCATCTTTACCTTCTTCAGCGATTGAGTCAGTAAAGATTTGTGCGTAAATTGGAATATTTGTGTCTTGTGAAACAGTCTTCATTGGACGGTCATCGACACTTGATTCAACAAAGAGTGATGGAACTTTTGTTTGGCGAAGTTTTTCAACCAAGGTCTTGATTTGTTCCGGTGTTCCTTCTTCTTCTGTGTTGATTTCCCAGATGTAGGCACTTGGAACTCCGTAAGCTTTAGAGAAGTATTTGAAGCATCCTTCGCTGGTTACGATGAGTTTCTTTTCAGCAGGGATATTGTTAAATTTCTCTTTGGCTTCCTTGTCTAGTTTGTCTAGTTTTTCAGTATAGTCTTTGAGATTTTTTTCGTAGAATTCCTTGTTGCTAGGATCTTTTGCAATCAACTGTTTAGCGATATTTTTAGCATAAATTATCCCATTTTCAAGGTTTAGCCAAGCGTGTGGGTCTTCTTTGCCTTTCTCGTTTTGACCTTCAAGGTAGATGATGTCTACACCGTCGCTAACTGCATAGTAGTCTTTGTTTTCAGTTTTCTTGGCATTTTCGACCAATTTGGTAAACCAAGCATTGCCACCTGTTTCAAGGTTGATACCGTTATAGAAAATGAGGTCAGCCTCAGAAGTTTTCTTTACGTCTTCAGGAAGTGGTTCGTACTCGTGTGGGTCTTGACCAACAGGAACGATACTGTGAAGATCAATCTTGTCACCAGCGATATTTTTAGTAATATCAGCAATGATAGAGTTAGTCGCTACAACCTTCAGTTTTTGGTTTGTAGATGCTGCATCTTTTTTCCCACTAGCACAAGCAGCTAAACCAATGATAGAAAGAAAAAGAACGAGCAATGTACCTAATTTTTTCATTAGATTCCTCCAGAAGGGTTTCCCCTTATTTATTGATTTTTTTGTTTTTTAGTTTCAAGTATCGTTGCTTTGGAGAGATAAAGAAACTGATTAAAAAGAAGCTGGCGGATGTGAGCACGATGCTGGATCCTGCTGCGAGATTGAAGCTATAGCCGATAAAGAGTCCCAAAACAGAAGCGGTTGCCCCTAGGGTTGATGAAAGAAAAATCATGCTCTTTAGGCTATTAGCATAAAGGTAAGCCGTCGCAGCTGGGGTGATCAACATGGCCACGATAAGAATCGTTCCAACACTTTGCATGGCAGTGACTGACACAAGGGTCAAGAGCACCATGAGTAGATAGTGATAGAAATTAACAGGCATTCCCATGGCTTTAGCCAAAAGCTCGTCAAAGGATGTAATCAATAGTTGTTTAAAGAAAATCCCGATAATCAAGAGAATGATTGCCCCCACACCAATGGTGATCCACATGTCCGTATCTTGGACAGCGAGGATATTCCCAAAAAGGATATGGAAGAGGTCTGTCGAACTCTTGGCAACACTAATCAAGATGACACCTAAGGCTAAGAAAGATGAAAAGGTAATACCAATGGCAGTGTCACTCTTGATGATAGAGTTCCCCTTGATGTAGGTAATGATGATGGAAGCCATCAAGCCAAAGATGATCGCTCCAATAAAGAAATCAATTCCCAGGATAAAGGAAAGGGCTACGCCGGGCAAAACTGCGTGAGAGATGGCATCCCCCATGAGAGACATTCCACGTAAGATGATAAAACATCCCACGGCTCCAGCAACCACCCCGATGACTATAGCTGTTATCAGGGCATTTTGTAGGAAATGGAAATGTTGCAATCCATCGATAAATTCTACTATCATAGGTCACCTCCATTAAAGAAGAGCTTACTACCATAAGCTTTTTTGAGATTGACTTCGGTAAAGGTTTCTTCAGTTAAACCAATAGCAACCAATTCTCGATTGAGAAGCATAACTTGGTCGAAATAATGGGGGACTTTGCTGAGGTCATGATGGACGATGAGAACTGTTTTACCAGCTTTTTTAAGGTCTCTCAGTGTATTCATGATAATCTCTTCACTGATCGAGTCAATCCCGACAAAAGGCTCATCTAAAAAGATGTAGTCAGCTTCCTGCACTAAGCAGCGGGCAATCAAAACACGTTGGAATTGTCCTCCAGAGAGCTGACTGATTTGGCGATCAGCATAGTCTGAGAGTCCAACGATTTCAAGTGCATTCGCCACTTTTTTCCAGTGGCTGGCCTTTAAAGTGTGGAAGAGCGGGATAGATGGATAGAGTCCCAGTGAGACACATTCCTTGACCTTGATAGGGAAATTGTAGTCGATATGGATTTTTTGCTCGACATAGGCAACTCGATGTAAAGATTTCTTGACTTCTTTGTCATCGAGATAGGCCTGACCTTCGTGTGGGATAATTCCCAACATACTTTTTAATAAAGTTGATTTTCCAGCACCGTTTGGACCAATAATTCCGGTAATAGTTGGTCCTTGGAGCACTAGTGAAATATCCTTTAGTGCCAACGTTTCTTTGTAGGAGACACTGAGGTTTTCGATACGTATCATACAGTTATTTTCCTCCTGTCTTTTAATATACCTTAAAAAAAAATTAAGTCAAGTTAATTTTAAAAAAATTTAAAATAATAACTGAAAAATGAAGAAAAAAGAGAGACCATTTTTAATTGCATTCCCAAGTGTTTTTTGCTAAGCTAAGAATAAGTGAAAAAATGAAAGCGAGAACAAGATGACACATTATCAAGACGATTTTTATGATGCAATCAATGGCGAATGGGAAAAGACAGCTGTCATTCCAGCTGATAAATCTCGAACAGGTGGCTTTATTGACCTTGATGAGGAGATTGAAGAGTTAATGCTGGCAACTACGGACAAGTGGTTGGAAGGCGAAGATGTTCCAGAGGACGCTATCCTCGCCAACTTTGTTAAGTACCATCGAATGGTACGTGATTTTGATAAGAGGGAAGCAGATGGGATCAAACCTGTCCTTCCTCTGCTCAAGGAATACCAAGACTTAGAAAGTTTTGAAGATTTTACCAGCAAACTAGCAGCGTTTGAACTAGCTGGTAAACCTAATTTCCTTCCATTTGGAGTATCACCAGACTTTATGGATGCCAGAACCAATGTTCTCTGGGCTAGTGCACCAGGGACGATTTTACCAGATACAACTTATTACGCCGAAGACCATCCTCAGCGTGAGGAGCTCTTGACTCTTTGGAAGGAAAGTACGGGGAATCTTCTCAAAGCCTATGATTTTTCAGATGAGGAAATCGCAGACTTACTAGAGAAAAGATTGGAATTGGACCGTCGTATTGCGGCTGTAGTG
The DNA here is from genome assembly GCF_000187645.1 of Streptococcus sp. C300. Classification (GTDB taxonomy): domain Bacteria; phylum Bacillota; class Bacilli; order Lactobacillales; family Streptococcaceae; genus Streptococcus; species Streptococcus oralis_CQ. Next base: position 505,297 of record NZ_GL732466.1, on the reverse strand, counting down.
CTTTCTAACGAAGAAAGTTCAGAGTATGCCAAACTCTACCATCCATACGCTTATGAAGATTTCAAGAAATTTGCTCCTGCCCTACCTTTGGATGATTTCTTCCAAGTAGTTCTTGGCCAAACTCCAGATAAAGTTATCGTAGATGAAGAACGTTTCTGGCAAGCAGCAGATCAATTCTATAGTGAAGAAGCGTGGCCTCTACTCAAAGCAACCTTGATTTTGGGTGTGGTCAATCTCTCAACAAGCTATCTCACAGATGAGATTCGTGTCCTGTCAGGTGCTTATGGTCGTGCCCTTTCAGGTGTTCCAGAAGCTCAGGATAAGGTCAAGGCAGCTTATCACTTGGCCCAAGGACCTTTCAAGCAAGCTCTTGGTCTCTGGTATGCGCATGAAAAATTCTCCCCAGAAGCTAAGGCTGACGTAGAGAAAAAAGTAGCGACTATGATTGACGTTTATAAGGAACGCTTGGCTAAGAACGACTGGCTCACACCTGAAACGCGAGACAAGGCCATTGTCAAACTCAATGTCATCAAGCCTTATATCGGTTATCCAGAGGAATTGCCAGCCCGCTACAAGGACAAAGTAGTGGACGAAACTGCCAGTCTCTTTGAGAATGCCCTAGCCTTTGCGCGTGTGGAAATCAAGCACAGCTGGAGCAAGTGGAACCAACCGGTTGATTACAAGGAGTGGGGGATGCCAGCTCACATGGTTAATGCCTACTACAATCCACAGAAAAACTTGATTGTCTTCCCAGCAGCCATTCTACAGGCTCCATTCTATGATTTGCATCAGTCATCTTCTGCTAACTACGGTGGTATTGGTGCTGTTATTGCCCACGAGATTTCTCATGCCTTCGACACAAATGGCGCTTCTTTTGATGAAAATGGTAGCCTCAAGGATTGGTGGACAGAGAGTGACTATGCTGCCTTTAAAGAAAAAACGCAGAAAGTTATCGACCAGTTTGATGGGCAAGAATCTTACGGAGCAACGATCAACGGAAAACTAACTGTATCAGAAAATGTTGCTGACTTGGGAGGAATTGCTGCAGCCCTTGAAGCTGCTAAGAGAGAGCCAGACTTCTCTGCTGAAGAATTCTTCCACAACTTTGCTCGTATCTGGCGCATGAAAGGCCGTCCTGAGTTGATGAAACTCATGGCCAGTGTCGATGTGCACGCGCCTGCCAAACTCCGTGTTAATGTCCAAGTACCAAACTTCGATGACTTCTTTACAACATACGATGTCAAAGAAGGCGATGGTATGTGGCGTTCACCAGAGGATCGTGTGATTATTTGGTAAGACAAAAACCAAGGAATTTTTCCTTGGTTTTTTGTTTGCTAGAAAAAGGGATTAAAGGTCTTCTCGTGAGCGATAGTCGTAGCTGGACCATGCCCAGGATAGACATCGTAGTTAGGAAGAGTAAAGAGTTGCGTCTGAATGCTATGAAGGAGTTGTTCCGTGCTACCTGTAGGAAGGTCTGTTCGTCCGATGGTTTCTCGGAATAGAGCATCTCCGGTCAAGACTAGATGAGCATCAGGAAAGACGAGGGAAACGCCGCCGATAGAGTGGCCTGGAGTAGGAAGTACAGTAAAGCGGAAGTCCTCGATTTGGTATTCTTGATGAAAGACAAAGGTGTGTTCTGCAGGTTTTGCGACCACATCTGCCATATCATCGTGACGAGGGAGACCAGAGAGATTATCGACTGGAGTATAAAGCCAGCTAGCTTCGCTCTCTGCTACATAAACTGGGGGATTTCCAAAAGTCTCGCGAACCAAGTCTAGACTCATAATATGGTCGTAGTGGGTGTGGGTCAGGAGAATCGCACAGACTGGTTTGTTGATTTTTTCGATAGTCTTGCGAATAGCTTCCCAATGGCTACCTGGGTCAACCACAATCAGGTGTTGGACTCCTTCCAGATAATAAGTGTTTTCATAAGCAACGGGATTCACGGTTTTATGGATTTTCATACTGGCTCCAATCTCAAAGAATGTACTAAACTAAGTATAGCACAGAAGAGGGAAATAAAGTGAAAAGAAAGTTCCTCTTTTGTGTTAGAGGGACAATGATCTTATTTAAACTTGAAACCTTCGTAAATGAGTTTTGCTTTGGGATTCTTTTTCTTAATTTGCTTGGCAAGGGCCTTCATCATAGGAAGAGGTCCACACATATAGACTGTAGTCTGGTCAGGGATTTCTTCTTGATCCAAAGTCAGGTATCCTTTTTCATTGCTATCGACTAGCTGCAGGTCAAAGTTAGCATTTTGACGGGCGTAGTCACGAAGTAGATCTAGGTAGACAGCATTTTCCTCTCCACGGAAACTATAGTAGAAACGAACGTTCCTGTCTAGGATAGGATGCTCCCGGATATAAGAGATGAAAGGTGTCATTCCAATTCCACCTGCGATCCAGATTTGCTGCTTTGGACCATGTTCCATAGTCATATGTCCATAGGCGCGATCAACTGCAACCTTGCTACCAACTTGAAGATTGTCATAGATATTCTTGGTGTGGTCACCAGAGTTTTTTATCGTAAAATAAAGAGTTCGTCCTTGCCCTCCTGAGATGGAGAAAGGGTGTGGGGCAGTCTCAAAACCTTTTTGGAAAATTTTTAGAAAGGCAAATTGTCCATATTCGTAGGTGAAAGGATGACTGAGCTCTATTTCAATTTCAGCTGTATCGTGGTTGAGGCGTTTGATTCCTACGATTTTTCCAAGATAGGTGAAACCGACCTTTTGATAAAGGAAAATAATATAAAAACCTGCAAGCAAGCCTAAAAGAGCATAGATTCCAAAGATAAGACCTAGGAAACTAAAGGAGAGGAGGCGATTTCCCATGATCATCAAAACATGAAAAAGGCCAAAGATATAGGCTAGATAAACCAATCGATGAATCCATCTCCAAGCTTCATACTGGATGTACTGTCCCAGATAGGCAACCAGAATGATACTGATAAAGATATAGATAGCGATATTTCCAAACTGTGCGGCCAAATGCGAACCCCAGAGACCGCCCATGCTAAAGTTGTGTAGGGTTAGTAGGAGAATGGATAGAAAAGCCGTGAATTTATGAGCTAGATACATCTTTTCAAGTCCGTTGAACCAAGCCTCAAGCAAGGGTAAACGGCTAGCTAGTATAAAAGTAAGTGAGAGGGTAGTGAGAGCTAAACCAGGGATTAGAAACTGACTAGCACCTGAACTGAGCCAAGCTAGGATAGTCAGAAGCATACTAAGTCCGATAAATAAAATACCTTTTAATGATTTCATAGTAGAAGTCCTTTCATGGATTTATCTTATATTAGATGTAATAAGATTTGTTACATTTTAACAAAAAAAGAATCTCTAGTCAAGGTTTAGATTCTAGGCCTCTAAGTCAAATCTTCATGATAATCTATAAATAATGGCTAAGAAATATACTGTTAAATTTGTGCACTTCTTATAGAAAATTTTTTGTTATAACAATGTAAGACTTGGGAAAATTTAACTTCTACAAGACTCTAAAAAATAAATTGATACATCAAAGTGTATTTTATTTAATTATAAGATAAATGGTTCCTGGAATTTACACGCTGTAAACCTGCATGAATATTGGTTTTTTAAAGTATTTACCATTAAATTATTTTTGTATTTTTCTAAAATAAAATTATATAAATTGTTGAAAAAGATAGGGCAAAGTGTTAGTATGAATATGCATATTGAATACGAGGATATAATCCTTTTAGAATAATGAAATTTAAGGACCATTTTTCGAGTAGGGAAGAAATTTCGTTTTTTCTATATTTCAATATCGACATAATAAAAATAGGGAGGTTGTGTATCTTATGAAGAGTAAGCAACAGGGGTTTAGAACGGAGAAGTACATTCGTTATGGTATTCGGAAGTACAGCTTTGGGGCAGCGTCGGTGGCAATTGCGGCCGGTTTGATGATGTTCCTAGGTAATGGTGCGGTATCGGCAGCGGAAGTACAAGGTGCAGATGCAACAGTGGCAACGACAACACCAGTAGCAACAAAGGAGTCGGAGTCAACTATAACGGCGGAGAAATCTGAAGCTAAGGCGTCAGAAAAAGTAGTAGAGACTAAAAAAGTTGATAAGACTGCTCTGACTAAAAAAGTAGTTGAGTTAGAAGCGAAGATTGCATCTGCAAAGAAAGCTGATGCAACAGCGATAGCTACTGCAAATGAAGTATTGACTGCGGCAAAGGCAGTTCTTGCAAACGAAACTGCAAAACAGGCTGATATCGATGCAGAGCATGCTAAAGTTGAAGCTTTGATTACAGTTGTAGTTGAGTCAGACGAAGCTGGGAAACAAGTTGAGGAAACAGCAGAAACTACAGCAGTCAAACCAGTGGCGACCACTGCTACAGAAAAAGCAGAAAAAGTAGAAGAAACAAAAGAAACTGTCGAACCAGTCCAAGAAGGTAAAAAAGTCTTAGAACAAGTTACGTCTGAAGCTGAGGTAACCAATGTTTTAGCAACTGAAGCAGTCCGTAGAAATAAGCTTGAGGCTGAAAACAAAGCAGCAATTGAGGCGGCGATAGCTAATAATAAGGAAGTTATTGCAGAAACCAAAAAAGTCCTAGCGAATGATACCCTTACAGCTAAACAAATCAATGATCAATTGTCACGCTTAAATGATTCCATTATTGCTGTCTACAATGATTTGAAGAAAGCGGGAGTTGGAAAAGACGGAAACTTCGGAGTAGCTTTGGCTGCTCAAGATTTCTATGCTGAAGAGGGTTCTAACACAACTCATGCATCGGAAACAAACGCTTCAAATCATACTGGTAAAGATACCTATACAATTCCGGTACAAGAAATTAAATTAATTACGGGTACTGATGCTACAGGGCTAGAGATTGAAGTCTATTCTAATCAACGGACTGGTGAAGATACCAATGCTGGAAATGGGATGCATACAGAACAAGGTGGAAAAACTGGTCATAACAACAAAGGACGTGTAGACTATCCATTAACCCCTGATGCCGCTAAAAAGTTAGCTGAAGAAGCACCACTTTGGAGAAATAAACTCCGTGCGGATGGGTCAAGAATTTCAAACTCTGCGACGTCAATATACTCTGCTAACGGTGGTTATGAATACCTAGCTACAGAAATTTATGGCTATGGGTATGAACAAGGAGTTGACAGAGTTTATATTAAAGGTTTGAAAGATCGTATCGCTGTTTCTGAAAATGCCAAGCAAGCTGGTTGGAGTTTAACTTCTGTAACCCCAACTAACCTTGTGCCGGGATTGACATACGATTCAGAAACAGACACAATTCAAGGAAAAGTTATAGCGGATATTGAAAATGGAGTTTATGATTTACGATTTAATATTACTGCGACCAATACAGATGGTCGAACAGTAACTTTCCAAATTCAGAATCTTCGTGCTGGTTGGGTCGGGTGGCAAGATAGCACGCCTCCTAAAATAAAGTCAGACTCTGAGCGTTATGATCGTAAAGTAGGTGATGATGCTAATGTAAACATTCAATTCTATGATGAATCAGGTGCTAGTGCAACACCAGCAAATAGTCGAGGAACTTATAACTACACGACGGTTGAAGGAAAAGTTGTAAGAGTGCCTCAAAGATTTTCTAGAGCAGTGACAGGAGTTTCAGGATATAACACCATTGGTGAACAATTAGATGATTCTAAAGTCCTAATTCCAGGTACTAGCTATAGTGTTGCAAACAGTACTTCTGATGAGCAAGCTGCTGATCAAACGAATATGGGGAGAGGAATCATTTCTGGAAAATTAACTGAAGCAGGAATTTACACAGTCTCCGTATTTGCAAAAGATTATGATAGATTGGCTAATAATAATGTCTGGAACCAATCTGGACAAGAAGCACATGCTACTGTAACATTAGTCGTGAAACCAAAGGTTGAGGTTCAAAACGTTGAAACTTACTCAACAGTTGTACCAGTAAAAATTTCTAAAGGTGCTACAAGTGCTAAGGTTACAATGCCAGATGGAACTGTAACAAACTTGAAAGCCGTTAATGGTAAATGGCTTGTAGACAGTGGTTCAACCAATACAGCGGTTACTGAAAATCAAGAACTAGGTGCTGTAGATTCGAATACCGTCTTTAATATTCCAGTCACGTCAGAAGCAACTGCAAAAGTTGGTGTTGATAATATCAAAGTAGAAGCATCAGCTGAAAATGTTAAGGGAACTTTCTTACGTGAACAAGTTGAGTTAAATGGAACAGATGGGCAAAAACATACTGCGACTTTTAATAAGGCTACTGGACACTGGGAGTTACCTGGCGACTATGCTGAAAGTAAAACACTGAATGGTGATGGTACGACAAGATGGACTAAACGTCAAGTGTACACAGAAGCTCAGCAAGACGGTGGTATGAAATTTTATATCTATGAGTACATTCGACAGCTTGATAGCACTGGGAAAGTGACAAGTGTAGAAACGCCAACTCGTCCAGAAACGATTTATGTTTCTAAGAATACTAATCAGGTAGGAGATGGAATGTCAGTAACTGTCACTTACGATAAACATTCAAATACCTGGGCGTCATCTGATGGAACTGAAGTGACTGCTACTAAGCTTGAAAATGACTCTTGGGAAGTTCATACTAAGTCAGGATTTGGTGGTATTATTAGAGGGACGATTGCAACAAATACTGATGTGGCAACTGTAGTAAATACAAAACCAACAGCAACTTCACAAGATTATACTTCAACAAAAGGTACAGCTGTTGACCTTCGTAATGAAGCAAAAGCTGCAGTAAGCATCTCAGACTCTGAAGATACTAAATATGGAAAAACTACCTATATCACTAGAATCACAGTAACATCTCCTTCAGGAGTTCAGAAGGTTTATGACACTAAACAAGATGCAAACAACTATAATCTTGCTAGTGGTTATACACTGAGTGAAGTGGGAGTCTATACAGTAACAGTTGAAGTTATTGATAGTAATGGCAATTACACAACAGATGCTACAATAGGTGGAACTGAATCTGGTGTGGATCATGGGGCTGGCTCATCAACAGCTACAACAACTTACCACATCACAGTAACAGATACGATTGAAGGTCATAATGTAACATCCACAGATGTTCAAGGAGCGACTCAAACAGGTACTCCAACCTTTACATCTGTTGGTGATGGCTCACCTGTGGCACCAAGTGCTACTTCACCTGCTAAGTTGGTAGATCCTACCACTGGCAAGTTAGTTGACCAAGTAACAATTGATGGTCAAGGAACATACACAATTAATAATGAAACTGGTGTTGTGACATTTGTTCCGTTGAAAACATTCACAGGTACAGCAACCCCAGTGACTGTATCATTAACAGCAACTCTTGGTCAAGATAAAGATGGACAACCTATTACCGCTACAGCGACAGCAACATATACTCCAACTGTTACACCAGTTACTCCAACGGCAACTCCTGCAGAATCAACTGGTATCCAAGGCGCTACTCAAACAGGAACGGTAGCATTCAAAGAAGGACACTCTGTTGCTCCAATCAAGCCGAACTCAGCTGTTCTTCTTGATAAGAATGGTACTCCGGTAGCACCTGGAGCTTCAGTAGATGCAATGGATGAGAATGGTAACAAAGTAGGGGAATATACAATTGACCCAACTTCAAATACTGTAACATTCAGTCCAACCGATAAGACTTACAAAGGTAAAGTCCAACCTGCAACAGTTCAGGCTGAAGATGAGAATGGTACAAAAGTTAAGACAACTTATACTCCACATATTGTAGGTGTTACTCCAACAGCAGAACCTGCTAAGTCAGTTGATGTCCAAGGAGCAACTCAAGAAAGTACAGTAACATTCAATGGTGGTACGACTACACTGGATGGTAAACAGGTGACTGTAGATATTGACCCAGCTACTTTCACTCTTTTAGATGAAACCGGAACTCCAGCAACATCTGTTCCAGCTAAAGACCCTAGTGGAAATGTTATTGGTACATATACTCTGAAAACAGTTGGTGGACAAGCCGTTGCAGTCTTTACCCCAACTGATAAGACTTATAGTGGTGAAGTTCAACCTGTGCGTGTACAGGCTAAAGATAAAAATGGTATTTCGGTTGAAACAACTTACACACCATTGATTACGCCAGTTACACCAACAGCAACTCCAGCAACTTCTGAAAATATTCAAGGAGCAACACAAACAGGCACTCCTACGTTTGTTCAAGGTGATGCAATTGCACCAATTAAACAAGGTTCAGTAAAACTTCTTGATAAAGAAGGAAATGAAGTTCCTGCAGGTCAGACAACTCCAGCTTATGCTGAAGATGGGACTACTGAAATTGGTACATTTTCTATTGATCCAACAACTGGAAAGGTAACCTTTAGTCCAACGGATAAAATTGTAATTCTGGTAA
>NZ_GL732466.1:494422-496888 GCF_000187645.1 Streptococcus sp. C300 | reverse complement strand
GTTCCAGCTAAAGACCCTAGTGGAAATGTTATTGGTACATATACTCTGAAAACAGTTGGTGGACAAGCCGTTGCAGTCTTTACCCCAACTGATAAGACTTATAGTGGTGAAGTTCAACCTGTGCGTGTACAGGCTAAAGATAAAAATGGTATTTCGGTTGAAACAACTTACACACCATTGATTACGCCAGTTACACCAACAGCAACTCCAGCAACTTCTGAAAATATTCAAGGAGCAACACAAACAGGCACTCCTACGTTTGTTCAAGGTGATGCAATTGCACCAATTAAACAAGGTTCAGTAAAACTTCTTGATAAAGAAGGAAATGAAGTTCCTGCAGGTCAGACAACTCCAGCTTATGCTGAAGATGGGACTACTGAAATTGGTACATTTTCTATTGATCCAACAACTGGAAAGGTAACCTTTAGTCCAACGGATAAATTGTATTCTGGTAAGGTTACTCCAGCAACTGTGCAAGCAGAAGATGAAAACGGAACTAAAGTGACGACAACTTACACGCCACAAATTATCCCAGTAAATCCTATTGGAGTTCCTGCGACTTCTGAAGATGTTCAAGGTGCAATTCAAACTGGAAAACCAGAATTCCAAGGTGGAACTGCAGTTGTCAATGGAAAAGAAGTTACTGTTGAGATGAATGACACTGTTCCAGCTAAATTGATTGATTCTAAAACTGGAAATGTTGTGGATTCTATCACTATTCCGGGTGAAGGTACTTATACTGTAGCACCGGACGGAACAGTAACCTTTGTTCCTGAAAAAACCTTTACAGGTCAAGCATCAGGCGTTGAAGTTTTACGTGAAGACAAGAATGGAACCCCCGTTACAGCAAGCTACACTCCAGTTGTTAAGGCAGCAATTCCAACAGCTACTGATGCTGTTACAGAAGACATTCAAGGTGCAACTCAAAAAGGAGTGCCTACATTCCTAGGTGGTAGGGTTACTGTTAATGGAGTGGAAAAAATTGTTCCTATTGATGAAACCAAGGGTCTTGAACTTATTGATCCAAAAACAGGAAAACCAACAGATCAACCAATTGTCATTCCAGGCGAAGGAACTTATACTGTAAATAATGGTATGGTAGAATTTAAGCCAGAACCACAATTTACTGGAAAAGGAACAGGCGTAGAAGTTCAACGTGTAGATGAGAATGGAACTCCTGTAAAAGCTAAATACACTCCAGTTGTTAAACCAGCAACTCCAACAAGTTCGGATGTTATTACAACAGATGTTCAGGGTGCAACTCAATCAGGAACACCAACATTTGAAGGTGGAAAAGTCAAAGTTAATGGTATTGAGAAAACTGTTGAAATTGATGAAACAGTCAAACCAACGTTTGATGATGGTACAACAGAGAAGACAATTCCAGGTGAAGGTACATATACTATTGATGAAGCTGGAAAAGTAACCTTTACTCCCGAGAAGACATTTACAGGTCAAGCAACAGGTGTGACTGTTAAGCGTGTTGATAAGAATGGAACCCCAATTACAGCTAAGTATACCCCAGTTGTTATCCCGGTTACACCTACTTCAAAAGATTCTGAATCAGAAGGTCCGAAAGGACAACCTCAATCAGGAACACCAACATTTGAAGGCGGAAAAGTAACAATCAATGGTAAAGAAATTCCGGTAGAAATTGATGAAACAGTTAAGCCGACCTTTGACGATGGTACAACAGAGAAGAAGGTACCAGGTGAGGGTACATATACTATTGATGAAGCTGGAAAAGTTACTTTCACACCAGAGCCAGAATTTGTAGGTCGAGCAACTGGAGTAACAGTTAAACGTGTTGATAAGAATGGAACCCCAATTACAGCTAAATACATCCCTACTGTACGTCCGAATACTTCATTTGTTGATACTAAAGGAAATATCCTAGCACCAAGTGAAGATGGTTCGCAACCTAAGAAAGATATTCCAGGATATAAAATTGTTGAAACTAAGGTTGATGAAAAAGGCAATGTGGTCCACGTTTATGAGAAGGTTAAGACCAGTCATAAGGATAAGGAAGGGAATGAAATTCCAGGTTATCCAACAGAAGACGGCGAACAACCTAAGAAAGATATTCCAGGATACCGCTTCGTAGAGACCAAGAAACTTCCAAATGGCGACACAGAGCACGTTTATGAGAAGGTTAAGACCAGTCATAAGGATAAGGAAGGGAATGAAATTCCAGGTTATCCAAGCGAAGACGGCGAACAACCTAAGAAAGATATTCCAGGTTACCGCTTCGTAGAGACTAAGAAACTTCCAAACGGCGACACAGAACACGTTTATGAGAAGGTTAAGACTAGTCACAAGGATAAGGAAGGGAATGAAATTCCAGGTTATCCAAGCGAAGACGGTGAACAACCTAAGAAGGATATTCCAGGTTACCGCTTCGTAGAGACCAAGAAACTTCCAAACGGCGACACAGAGCACGTTTATGAGAAGGTTAAGACCAGTCAC
>NZ_GL732466.1:448122-493985 GCF_000187645.1 Streptococcus sp. C300 | reverse complement strand
AAGGATATTCCAGGTTACCGCTTCGTAGAGACTAAGAAACTTCCAAACGGTGACACAGAACACGTTTATGAGAAGATTAAGACTAGTCATAAGGATAAGGAAGGCAATGACATTCCAGGTTATCCAACCGAAGACGGTGAACAACCTAAGAAAGATATCCCAGGCTACCGCTTCGTAGAGACTAAGAAACTTCCAAACGGCGACACAGAACACGTTTATGAGAAGGTTGTTACTGCCCCTCAACAAAAACCAACTGAGCAATCTCCAGCTACTAAAGCAACCAAAGAATTACCTAATACTGGTACGGAGGATCATGCAGTTTTGGCGGCTCTAGGAGTACTAGGTTTGATGAGCGGATTTGGACTTGTGTCTCGCAAGAAAAAAGAAGACTAATTCTATACTCGAGATTCTAAGTAGTATCCATTAGTTTCTTAAACAAAAAACCAACTAATCATTAGGTTAGTTGGTTTTTGTCTATTCTCGATTTTTCCAAGCTTGGTAACGGGTATCAATCAAGAGTTGGGTTAGTCGTCCCATGGTTTCTCTTTCTTCGGGAGTGAGGGATTGAGCTTGGACAAAGAGATGGTGAACGTGTTCAATGACCTTGAAGGAAGAAAGATCGTTGATAGAGGAGATGCCTGCATCGAGAATGATTCCAAAAAAGAGGTCAAAGTAGAGCTGCAGTTCAGTATCAGGGACCGTCTCAACCCATTCCTTGAAAGTAGTGTCGACTTGTTGGCTGTCACTATTGGTCTCGTCTAGTTGGACAAAGTGTTTGTCTTCAACCTGCCAACTAAAGGTGTCATGCTGGGCAAGACCGCCCAAGGCAGTACTTCGAACGATGATTTTTTTATCCGGAATTTCCAGCATCATCCCGATGATAGACCCTTGTGGGACAAATACTTTCGTTCTTTCCATCATGTTTTGATAGCCAGCTGTTTCGGTTAGTTCCTTGTGAAGTCCAGGCGCATCAAAAGTATAGACAGCGACAATGTTTTTTTGTAAAAGTGGATCGAGTTGACTAGCAGCATAGACAGCTAGATTGCCTCCTTTTGAATGTCCTGCTAGAATAACCTTCTGATTAGGATGTTGGGCTAAAAAGTTCTCTAAATACTGGAGAGCATGTTTTTGAGCTGGGATTTCCTTCATATAGGTCATATGGAAATCTTCTTTCCAACCGATGATACTATCATCCGTCCCACGAAAAACAAGCAAATAGGTATCGAGACTGATACGATAAGTCATAGCCGCAAACTGTTTTTGCAATTCAGGATCAATATCATTGATAAAATTTGATAGCTTGCAATTTTTAAACCGTTTGTGTTGAGAGAGTTGATCCAACAACTGGAGGCGGTTTTTATTGGTCAACATCGTCGTATCTCTAGGAATTTGGGGTGCAAGATCTATGAGGCGCTGGTTTTTTTGGGTGACTACACCATCAAAAGCAAGATAGGTTAATTCAGTAAGGGCAAGAACATCTAACTCATTCACGGGGAGATCATAAAAGGAATCGTATGCTACATCATTCAGGTAGTCAAAAATATTGGCCATAAAAGCTCCTTTCTCTATGTTTATCCTATCACATTTACCTAGAATTAGCTAGTAGGCTTGTTCGAATGACCTAGTAGGGTTTGATTGAAATACATAGAAGATAGATTGCTCCTATTTCAAACCTCTAAACGAGCTTACTTGTATGTTTTTGCTATCAATCCCATTTTCCTTTAAAAAATTCTTCATCTCATTTACATCATCAGGCTGACCTGTGATGAGATAGCTGGCTTGATTGCCGTATTCATCAATAGCACGTTTTAAAAATTTTTGACTTTGAGAAAGTTCCTCGCTAGTTTTATAAGTAAAATTCGGTGTTTTTTGAGCCAGTTCTTTCATCTCATTATCGAAAATAGTAACTCCTTTGTCAAAATGGTTGAGAATAATTGGAGCTTTACCAGCCCATTCTTTGATAAGGGGGCGTAGAGCAGAAATGCCGACATCAGATGCAAAGCAAACTAGTGGCTTATTCGTATCTTTAACAGTCAAAGAGGAATCCAACCAACTCATCTCAACCTCACTGCCAGACGGTAAATGTGTCAAGGTGTTCTTAAAGTTACTACCACTATTATGAGTCAAAATGAGAATTTCATCTTCATCAGGTGTGGAGGCAATAGTTAGCCATCGACTGGTCTGCTCACCCTTAGCTTCGTTTTTCCTAGAAGCGGATGACGTATCAGGGAGTGTAAACTTAGCATAAGCCCCCGCTTTCCAGCTTTGATGACTCGGCTTTGTGATATGAATTAAATATAGATCTCCGCTGGGGTTTTCGATGGATTTTATCGATAATGTCTGGCTTCGTCCAAGATAAGCGATGGCACCCCAAGTTATAATACATAGCGCTCCAAGTGTTGATAGAATGATAATAAACATTTTTTTACCTCTTTTCATTTTTTATAACTCCTGTTCTTAATTTTATGAATGAACTATAAAAATATTCATTCATATCTTTTCAAAAAAATAAAGAAATCCATTCTTTATTTTAGAACTCCTTTAATGAAGTTGGTTGCAAGTATTTCAACAGTTTTGCCAATATCTGGAAAATCTTTTTCTGTGATATGCATATCCATATAGTAAAAAAGATTATAAACCTGTAAAATATCTTGAATCTTTTCTGGCGAGTACCCTTCAGCCTGCATACGATTTGTAAAAGTTTTAACTAGAAACTGATGAAAAGGATTTGCGACTTTGCCTTCTTCCGAGGAATAGTAGCTGTGCAACTCATCTGCGATGGCAGGATTGTACCATTCTGCAAGGATTTTATTGGAAGAAACAAGAGTTCTGGACTGAGCAAATAGTTGACCAATGAGGTCAATCATGTCAATTTCCCAATCCAGTTCTTCGATCATAGCTTGGCGAACACGGTTGTTTTCATCTATATAGATGTCTAGAAAAATGGCTTCTTTACTCTCGTAATAGTTATAAAAAGAACCAACTGCAACACCAGCTTGCCTAGCAATTTCTGAAATACCTGTTGCCTTGTAACCTTTTTTTGAAAAAACTTCATAGGCTGCTGTTTTTAAAGATTGTTTTTTGTCCAATAGGATTTAACCTCCTTTGTCTTATGAATGAATGAATAAAATTATTTGTTCATTCATATTCTAACAAATCATGGCTAGCTTGTCAATAAGAAGACTAGATCTATTAAATAAGTTAAAGAAACGCTAACTAAATGAGCACAAAAAGGAAAATATAGGATAAGGCTGGAACTATAATTAAAAATAAGGTATGATATCAGTGGGAATGTTCTCTATTTAGCATCTGTTTTCTGATCTGAATTTGGGAAATAGGCTGCTAAACAGTATGAGATACTGATCCGTAAATCTGATATGAAGGGTTTTGATACTTTGAGAAATAGCAAAGGAGGAGCGCATGCACAAGATTTTACTAGTAGAAGATGACCAAGTTATTCGGCAACAAGTGGGAAAACTGCTCTCTGAGTGGGGCTTTGAGGTCGTTTTGGTAGAAGATTTTATGGAAGTATTGAGCCTTTTTGTTCAGTCAGAACCTCATTTGGTCCTCATGGATATTGGTTTGCCACTCTTTAATGGTTATCACTGGTGCCAGGAGATTCGTAAAATTTCCAAGGTACCTATCATGTTTCTGTCTTCGAGAGATCAGGCGATGGATATTGTCATGGCGATCAATATGGGGGCAGATGACTTTGTGACCAAGCCTTTTGACCAGCAGGTCCTCCTTGCCAAGGTTCAGGGTCTGTTGCGCCGTTCCTATGAGTTTGGGCGGGATGAAAGTCTGCTAGAGTATGGAGGTGTGATTCTCAATACCAAGTCTATGGACCTGCACTATCAGGGGGAAGTTCTGAGTTTAACCAAGAATGAATTTCAAATTTTGCGGGTTTTGTTTGAACATGCTGGTAATATCGTGGCGCGTGATGACTTGATGAGGGAACTCTGGAATAGCGACTTTTTCATCGATGACAATACCTTGTCCGTCAATGTTGCTCGCCTGCGTAAAAAGTTAGAGGAGCAAGGTTTAGTAGGCTTTATCGAAACCAAGAAAGGGATAGGATACGGACTGAAACATGCTTGATTGGAAATCATTTTGTCTAGCCTATCTGCGTTCTCGCAGTCGCGTTTTTACCTATATTTTTTCATTAGGCTTTCTCGTCCTTCTCTTTCAGTTTTTATTTGCTAGTCTAGGAACTTATTTTCTTTATTTCTTTCTACTCAGTAGTTTTTTGACCTTCCTATTTTTGGCTTGGGATATATTTGCAGAAGCTCAGGTTTACCGGCAGGAAGTACTTTATGCTGAGAGAGACCCCAAGTCTCCTCTGGAATGTGCGCTAGCAGAAAAGCTCGAAGAGCGTGAGTCTGAATTGTATCAAAAGAAGTCGGAAGTCCAAAGTAAACTGACGGATTTGCTGGACTACTACACCTTGTGGGTTCACCAAATCAAGACCCCCATTGCGGCTAGTCGACTTTTAGTGGCAGAAGTCTCTGATCGTGAGGTCAAGCAGCAACTGGAACAGGAAATCTTTAAGATTGACTCCTATACCAACCTGGTGTTGCAGTACCTGCGTTTAGAGAGCTTCCATGATGACTTGGTATTTGAAAAGGTTCAAGTGGAGGATTTGGTGAAGGAAGTGGTTCGCAAGTATGCCCTTTTCTTTATCCAAAAAGGACTGACGCTCAATCTCCATGACCTTGACAAAATCATCGTGACTGATAAGAAATGGCTGTTGGTCGTCATTGAACAAATCCTCTCAAACAGTCTCAAATACACCAAAGAAGGTGGGCTAGAGATTTATATGGAAGGTCAGGAGCTCTGTATCAAGGATACGGGAATCGGGATTAAAAACAGCGATGTGCTCCGAGTCTTTGAACGTGGCTTTTCAGGCTACAATGGGCGTTTGACCCAGCAGTCATCTGGACTTGGCCTTTATCTATCTAAGAAAATTTCTGAAGAACTGGGCCACCAGATTCGCATCGAGTCTGAAGTTGGAAAAGGAACAACCGTGCGAATTAAGTTTGCGGAAGTGAACCTACTTATTGAGTAAAAAGAAATGCTAAGAACTTGGAAGAAATCTTTCAAGCTCTTCTTTAGATTTCTATGTAGTGAGAAAATAGGATAGAACAAAGAAAAAGGTAACTGGAATTTTTCCTGTTCACTATCTTTTAAATTGATTGAGTTCTTCAGAGAAAGGTTGTAAAATTTTTGATATAATATCAAGGATGGACTGATGGATATTTAAAGGATTATTTTCAAAAGAATGACAGGTGAGAATTAAAATATGTAAAATTGAAAAGAAGTCTCTCTGCCACCATCTAAGCAGAAACAAGAGTATATGAAATAAAAGGAGTAACCAATGACCAGAAATTATTCAACACGTGAATACCGTGAGAAATTATATGATGATCTTCATGTTCGATTAAGAGATATAGTGATTTTGATGTGTGCGATTTTTATTGCCTCTATAGGTCTAAATATGAATTCAACAGCTGTCATTATTGGAGCCATGCTGATTTCCCCTCTTATGACACCGATTGTTGGACTGGGTTTTGGTTTAGCTATTTTTGATACCCGTTTAATCAAACAATCTCTAGAGGTTTTATTTACTCAAGTATTTGTCAGCTTGCTTGTCTCGACTCTGTATTTCTGGATTTCTCCCTTATCTTATGCAAGTAGCGAACTGATTGCACGAACCTCTCCAACCATTTGGGATGTTCTCATTGCTATTGCTGGTGGGATAGCAGGTGTAATTGGGTCAAGGAAAAAAGAAGCAAATAATATCGTGCCAGGAGTAGCCATTGCAACAGCTCTGATGCCACCTATCTGTACTGCGGGCTATGGTTTAGCTAATGGAAATGTACGATTTTTATTTGGGGCTCTCTATCTTTTCTTGATCAACTGTGTCTTTATCATGCTAGCCAACATTGTTGGAACAAGAATTTTGATGAGAAAATCTCCCTTAAGTTCATTTAAAGAGCTAAACATTAAAATGAAAATTGGCTTGACATCCTTGATTGTATTATTGGTTCTTCCAGCCAGTTATTCAGCAGTCACTCTGTCGATAGAACAAGCGAGAAAAGAAGGAATCAAACAGTTTATAGCAAAAGAGTTCGCCAATCACACGGTCATTAACCAAGTCTACAAGTCAAGGAACAATGAATTGGTCTTGACGGTTGTTGGAGATCCGATTTCAGACGAAGAATTAGAAACGCTCCATCAAAAACAAGCCTCTTACGGTATTCAATCTGTTCAATTGAAAATCAATCAAGTCCATAATTCACCAAAATTAGATAGTGAGATGACCAAGGAATTTTACGAAAACATTAACAAGTATATCGATCAAAAACTCTCTGAAAAGGATTCACAAAAAGATCTCGTAAAAGAAAATGAAGCAGATAAGGATTGAGGATATTGCCCTTTTCTAACTCATGGAAGCAAGTTTTGGGAGGATATCCTATATCCAGCAGTTAGTGGATAGAAAGGATTGTTTATGAGGATACCATTTGTGGTGGTTTAACCAATCACTACTAGTTCAGGTTAAATAGAATATAAAAAAGCAACAACTGAAATAGTTGTTGCTTTTTCTTACTGAAAAATGTTTCTCAGACTGTAATCGTTTTATTTCTCAACACGAGATTTGTTGGCGATATCAGCAAGGATTGCTGCTACAAACTTATCTACTGGGACAGTTTGTGTTTCTTTTTGGCCATAGCGACGAACATTGACTGTTCCGTCTTCCATTTCCTTATCCCCAACAATCAATTGGTAAGGAATCTTGCTGGTTTGTGAAGCACGAATCTTGAACTGCATTTTTTCATTGCGCTCATCCACATCAGCACGGACACCGCGGTCACGGAGTTTCTTAGCTACTTCCCAAGCGTAGTCTACGTGTTTTTCGTTAGAAACGGGGATGAGAGTTACTTGGTGTGGAGCAAGCCATGTTGGGAAGGCACCCTTGTAGTTCTCAATCAAGATAGCTGTGAAGCGTTCCATAGTTGAAATAACTCCACGGTGGATCATAACTGGACGGTGTTCTTCACCATCAGCCCCGATGTATTTGAGGTCAAAACGTTCTGGAAGCAAGAAGTCAAGCTGGATAGTCGAAAGGGTTTCTTCTTTTCCGAGAGCTGTCTTAACTTGGATATCCAATTTTGGTCCGTAGAAGGCTGCCTCACCTTCAGCTTCAAAGTAGTCAACGCCCATTTCATCAAGGGCTGCACGAAGCATGGTTTGGGCATTTTCCCACATCTCATCGTTGTCAAAGTACTTGTGAGTATCTTGAGGGTCACGAAGAGAGAGACGGAAGCGGTATTCAGTCAAGTTGAAGTCTTCATAAACATCGATAATCAACTGAAGGGCACGTTGGAATTCTTCTTGGATTTGTTCTGGAGTAACGAAGAGGTGACCGTCGTTGAGTGACATTTCACGCACACGTTGAAGACCAGTGAGGGCACCAGATTTCTCGTAGCGGTGCATCATACCGATTTCAGCGATACGGATTGGCAATTCACGGTAGGAGTGAACATGGTGTTTGAAGACTTGGATGTGGTGTGGACAGTTCATTGGACGAAGAACAAATTCTTCCCCGTCACCCATGTCCATGGTTGGGAACATGTCTTCTTGGTAATGATCCCAGTGACCAGAAGTCTTGTAAAGCTCAACAGAAGCAAGTGGTGGAGTGTAAACGTGTTGATAGCCAGAAGCCAGCTCCTTGTCGACAATGTAGCGTTCCAATTCACGACGGATAGTCGCACCGTTTGGCAACCAGAATGGAAGTCCTTGACCAACTTCTTGTGAAATCATGAAGAGGTCGAGCTCTTTTCCAAGTTTACGGTGGTCACGTTCTTTAGCTTCTTCACGCATTTGAAGGTAGTTTTTCAAGTCTTTCTTGTCAAACCAAGCTGTACCGTAAATCCGTTGCATCATCGCGTTGTCGCTATTTCCACGCCAGTAAGCACCTGCTACATGAAGAAGGTGGAAGATTTGGATACGGCCTGTTGATGGGACGTGAGGTCCACGGCAAAGGTCCACGTATTCCCCCTGACGGTAGATAGTCAAACCGCCTTCGTCCTCAGAGTGTTCTTCGATCAATTCCAACTTGTAAGGGTCGTTCTTGAAGATTTCACGCGCCTCGTCTTTAGTGACTTCCTCACGAATAGATGGGAAGTTTTCTTTGACGATTTTTTTCATTTCTTCTTCGATACGAGGAAGATCTTCGTTGGAGATTTGACCAGCTTGATTGTCCGTATCGTAGTAGAAGCCATCTTCAATAGCTGGACCAACTCCCAAGTGAATATCAGGGAAAAGGCGACGAGCTGCTTGGGCAAACAAGTGGGCAGCTGAGTGACGCAAGATTGGAAGGGCATCTTCGTGATCAGGTGTCACGATTTCGATGCTTCCATCTTCAGTGATAGCACGAGTCGTGTCGATGAGTTTGCCGTTGAATTTACCAGCCAAGGCTTTTTTAGCTAGGGAATTGCTGATAGATTGGGCAATTTCAAAAGTAGTAACGCCAGATTCGAATTCACGAACAGCGCCATCTGGGAAAGTAATCTTAATCATGGTTTTCTCCTTAAATATTTATTCTATTTTTGTTGGACAATTTTAAGAGCCGAGCAACTTCTTCTGCAGTCTGATTCTCTGATTGACTACCATCTGTTACGAGGCTAGGATAGCCTAATCTCACCGCTTCCTTACGAACCATTTGAGCAAAAAGAATGTCTCGTTGCATCCAGTTTTCAAAAGCTTGCTCGGGGTTGGTTGTACCCTCTAAGACATAAGGAACCCATTCTCTCTGTATATAATGCTTTTTTTGAAAATCAGCTGTCGGAGTCAAGCATAGATAGGAAGATGCTTGACATTCAAGCTTCTTTACCAAGTGAGGCAAAAGTCCTGCTCCCTCCACCAAGAGAGGTCTGTTTTGATTCTTTATCAAGTAAGATTTTACATAAGGAAAAATCTCTTCATAAAAGCGCCATTCTTCATCTGCCATCTCTTCTGGATTTCTCATCCAGATTTGTTCTGGATTTCTATCCTGCCTAAGAAGGCAAATTGGCTGTGAGTCTTCACTTGCTTGACTCATCATCTTTTCTACCAAATCATCCAGTTTGATATGAAGTAGTTGATACTGTCTAGCAAGAAGTGAGGCAATTGTTGACTTTCCACTGCAAGGCGATCCGCCAATCATATAAAGCATCATTCTTCCTCCTTCTGACAAAACAAAAACGACATCCTAAAAGGACGTCGCAACGTGGTTCCACCTTCATTCATGTTCCTCAAAAAAGAGGGACACCTCTGATTGGCTTTAACGTGGCCACCGTTTTATGTTTGCATAAAAGTCAGTAGAGTAGTATCAGTTTAGGCTTTCTATGCGTTTCCAGCAACCACGCACTCTCTAGTAGAAAGGGACTAAGTGACTTGTCTCTATGCATTATTATAGCATGATTGCGAGAATTTTCAAGGTTTTTGTATAATTTTTTTATTTTTCTCTCGCTGGAAGACATGCTTGATCCCCACACCAGCAGCCAACCCAAGTAGGGCAAAGAGTTCATAGGCTAGGAAGTAAAGTAGGATGAACTCACCAAAGGTGATGATGGTAAAGCAATAGAGCAGACCAATACCGAGTAGCCACCAAAGTGAGAAATGAAATCGATAGCTATAAAGTAGCGATACGATAAAGGTTACCAGAGGTGAGAAGAGGATGATGTTGTAAATGTAGAGCCCTTTCAGTGTATATGGGTCAGAGATGAGTAGAGAGAGGAGCTCATAGAGGGGCCAGTAAAA
Source organism: Streptococcus sp. C300 (assembly GCF_000187645.1). GTDB lineage: Bacteria > Bacillota > Bacilli > Lactobacillales > Streptococcaceae > Streptococcus > Streptococcus oralis_CQ. The sequence goes on along the minus strand of NZ_GL732466.1, from coordinate 484,184 downwards.
AAAGAAAGTGACAAGGTAGTATGGGATATACTTAAGATAATTCCGCATGGCAATAGTCCTCCAATCTGGAAAAATTGAGAGATATTGTAGACCACATAATCCTAAATGAAGGGGAAATCTCTACTTATATTATAGCACGATTTAGAAGCTCTTACAATTTAATCCAGTGATCAGTGATAGTGATCTTTTCGAGTGTTTTCTGTTATAATACTAACAAAAGAAGTAAGAGAATGAGGAGAAAGAATGACCAAAATAGCAGTTCTTTCAGACATACATGGAAATACGACAGCTTTGGAAGCTGTACTGGATGATGCTAAAGCTGCAGAGGTAGATGAGTACTGGCTTTTAGGGGATATTCTGATGCCAGGGACAGGACGTAGAAGGATCTTGGACCTCTTAGCTAGCTTGCCTATTACAGTAAGAGTTCTGGGAAATTGGGAGAATAGTCTCTGGCGAGGTCTGCATCGCAAGTTAGATCCTACAATAGCGAGTCATCGTTATCTCCTGCGTCAAAGTCAGTACATCTTAGAGGAGGTCAGCCCTGAAGAAATCGAAGACCTCAATAATCAACCCATGCAAGTTCATCGTCAGTTTGGTGATTTGATGGTGGGAATCACTCACCATCTCCCTGATAAAAACTGGGGTAGAGAATTGATTCATACGGGAAAACAAGAAGATTTTGATAGATTGGTCACGAATCCACACGCCTCTATCGCAGTATATGGCCATATTCATCAACAGTTGCTTCGTTATGGAAGTGATGGACAGTTGATTCTTAATCCAGGTTCCATTGGACAACCTTTCTTTCTAGATGCGAAGTTGCGTAAGGACCTGCGGGCCCAGTATATGATCTTAGAGTTTGATGAGGCAGGTTTGTCTGATGTTGATTTTCGTCGTGTGGATTATGATGTGGAAACTGAATTGCAGTTGGCTAAAGATTTGAAGCTCCCCTATTTCCAGGTCTACTATGAAAGTTTGGTAAATGGGATTCACCATACTCATAACCATGAATTGTTAGGTCAGATTAGTGAACAAGAAGGTTATGATCAGGATGTTGAACTTTGGATGGAAAGAGACAAGAAAGATTGGTTTTAAGAGGATTTCTAGCTAGAAAACAGATAGTCTAGGAATTGTTGTTTTCCGATAAGTCGAACTGGATACGAATTGACGGCTTCTCAAATTTATGTTAGAATAACGGAATATAACTAATTTGAATCTCATACTAATTGATATTCAAAATAATAGGGAGATAATTTATGAAGCCAGAAGAATTAGAAGCTATTGCTTCAGGATTAGGCCTACAGTTTGATGAGGAGTCTGGAAGCATTTATGGCGTGCAATCAGGCTACTTGCTATTGCTACATGAAACAGATGTAAAAAATCAGTTTCGACTTAGTGTCAGTGTGAGCTTGAATGGCAATCCTGCGGATTCAGAAGAAAACGAGTTGGTGTGGGATGACTTTAAGAGCGAATCACTTCCAAACTTGTCAACCTTATCTATTAATCAGTACACTGTATCTATTGTTGTCAAGGGTGCGATGCGCAAATCAAAGACAATTGAAAAGTTACAGACACTTATAAGAGACTTTGTAGATTTCCTTGAATCCCATCACTTCGTCCAGGTTTGTGGCTACAGTGGTCAAGAGGGGCCAGTTAGTCTTTATCAATTAGGAGAGTCGATTTTCATCATCAATGAAGAAAGCTATCAATTTTTGAAGAGCAATCTCCAAATTGAAATGGATTCTTATCATAGTCAGAAGGAAAATGTTCTTCTTGGAACCATTGGAGCCTTACTTGGAGCCTTGATTGGTGGGGCGGTTGCTCTTTTCATCGCACGTCTTGGTTATGTAGCTGTCGCAGCGGGGCTTGTTCTTGGAATTTGTACCATTAAAGGATATGAAATGTTTGCAAGAAAGTTATCACGAAAAGGGATTCTGATTTCTGTTGTTTTGATGGTAGTTACAGTCTTTTTAGTAAATCAAATCGATTTGGCAATGGAAGTCGTAGCTCAACTAGGGGTTGAGTTTGCCTATGCTTTCCGAGTGGTCAATGAACTAATTGCAAGCGGAGAATATCCAGATAATTATTTCTTTAATCTAGGGATGTTAGCTGTTTTTACCTTGGTTGGTGCGGGGATTTCTATCAGTTCAGTCTGGTCAAGTCATAAAACAAAAGGGATTGTCCGTAAAATTGCATAAAAAATAAGTCTTTGTATGTCCTCTACCGCTTCGGTTACCAAGAGGGATACAGGACTTTTTGCATGGCGAAGATAATTATTCGATAATATTTGACAGGATAAGCAAAAAAGGTATAATGTTTATACGGGAAAAGATGAATAAAATATCAATGAAAGGAGAAGGAGATGCAAATTTCAAGCCGATTTACAATTGCGACCCATATGATGATTAGTATTGCAATGCAGGATACAGACAGCAAGGTAACCAGCGATTTTCTTGCGGCTAGTGTTGGGGTAAATCCAGTCATTATCCGTAAGACTTTATCGCAACTCAAAAAAGCAGGATTGATTTCAGTTGCTCGTGGAACGGGAGGAACTGAGATAATAAAAGACCTTCAGGATATCAGCTTGTTGGATGTCTACCAAGCTGTAGAGTGTTTAGGAAAATCTGGTAAGCTCTTTAGTTTCCATGACAATCCAAATCCTAATTGTCCAATTGGTGCTAATATCCATGCGGTCTTGGACCAAAAGTTGTTTGATGTTCAAGCAGCTATGGAGAACCAACTTCGTCAGACAAGTCTGGCTCAGGTTGTAGCTGAAACTCAGGATAAAATGATCAAGTAAGAGGGCTAAGGTTCTCTTTTTCTATTGCTATAATTATGGTACAATGTAGTCATCAAAGGAGGAGACTATGTACTTTATCACAGGATTTTTTGTCCTACTTTTTCTCGTTTCGTTTTTAAGGGACAATCGTAGTCTCTGGAATCCAGCTCTCTTGCTTTTGTCTCTGCTTTTTTCTTATATGTCTATTGCCAATCTTTTTTACGAAGCTGGACAAAAAGAAGTGCACATGGTTTTCTTTGCAGGGATTTTTCTCCTGCTGCCTCTTTTAGTTTTTCTAAGTGGTTTTTTCCTTATTTATAATGGATTTGTGTTATTGAAAAAAGAAGGAAAATCCAAGGCAAATTATTTGTCTCTAGGATTAGGCTGCGTGATTCTATTCTTTTTTGTGATCATGGCGATTCGAGTGAGCGATACCAAGGGCTTGTTTTACACCAATCATCTAGTGAATATTATCTTTTTCTTTTTGATTTATTCGTACTTGATTTTTGGTTTTGCCTTTGCAGGATTTCTGCTTTATTCCATTCTGTATCTTTTCATTCCTAAGAAAAAATATTATGATTTTATCATCATTCACGGAGCAGGCTTGTTGAATGGAGAAAAAGTCACTCCCTTACTGAAGAGTCGCATTGACAAGGCAGTAGAAGCTTATCACCAGTCTCTCAATCCCAATGTTAAAATCATCGCAAGTGGTGGTCAAGGTGGGGATGAGAAGATTTCCGAGGCTCAGGCAATTTGTAATTATTTGCTGGAAGAGACGGATGTTCCGAGAGAAGCGATTCTCCTAGAGGAAGACTCAACGACGACCTATGAGAATCTTCTCTTCTCAAAAGAAATGGGAGAGAAGCTGGTGGCCAGTCCACGTTTTCTCTTTGTGACCAATGATTACCATGTTTTTCGTACCAGTACCTATGCTCGCTGTATTGGGATGAAGGGAGATGGTCTTGGTTGCCGTACAGCCGCCTACTATATCCCATCGGCCTTTATCAGAGAATACATTGCTCTATGTGTGAAGATGAGATGGCTTTTTATCGCCTTCTATATTTTATTAATTTTAGCTCTTATTTTCTCCTATAGAGGTGTTCTATGGTAATATGTAAAATTCATATTGTAATTCTTGTTAGAATCTCTAAAAAATCTTGTAGTAACCCTAAGGGAAAAATTGTCACTAATAATGAAAGAGCAGGGTAAGTGATTGTGAGTGCGGTTTTTGGAACGGTTTCATGATTGCTCGTCAATCAATTGAACAATTTCTAACCTAGTTGCAGATTTTCAGTGAGGGTCAAAAATAAGTAACTGCATATGGGTAGAGTAGATTTTTACAGTCAACGACAAAAAAATGTGAACCAGCAACGGAGGTTCACATTTTCTTTTGGGTCTATGGTAAAATGTCCTTTAGTTGTTTTAAGATAGTTTGTAAGGTTAGGACCGCTTGTTCTCCTTGTTGCGGTTGGTAGAGTAGTTGGAAATAGCCGCGAATAGTTTCTTCAAATTGCTTAGGGAGGAGAGCACAATGGGCCTTTGCGTACTCCAGCATTCGTTTTTCACCAGGATGGGTTTGCTCATTGAGAGCAAATAACAAGTCAAAGTAGGAAGCAAAAAACTCACTCGTACGATGATTCATACTGAGAAGATCTTGGCGTTTGATAGCTTTTTCTATTTGGTGAGAGAAGGCAGGCATGGCTTGTTCTAGCAAAAGGAGTTGCCTTTCGATGATATGCTTTTTGAGTTCCTGTGGATAGGGAATCTGGTAAGTCTTTTGGAGAGAAGCATAGTGTCCATTTGGATCGTATAGAATCTTGCTGTGGAGTAGATTATGCCACATGCAAGTTGTATAAGCATTTTGAGCTTTGTGCTGAAAAACGGTTGAGTTCAATTCTTGTTCAAACGACTCCAGCGAACGATAAATCAACTCGATTTGGATACCGTTGTTTAGTACGCAGTCATCCTCTAACTCCCAAAACTGGTTTCCGATTTCCATATAGGAGCAATAGTTGCTAAGAATGATTTGACGAGTTTTCTTGTCAATAGGTGAGTTGAGATAGACATAAACGTCATAGTCAGAGTTTTGATCGTAGGCTTGTCCTGCACGAGAACCACCAAGAGCAATAGCTTCTACTTGTTCCAGTTGAGAGAATTCTTTGTAAAGTTCGTGGATCATGATTTTTCTCCTTGCTTTATGGTTTTAAAGTCATTTTACCAAAAAGTAAAACGTTTGCATAGTGTTGGGTTGCTCTTTTTCATTTATAGCAAAAAATGTGAACCCTTGTTTTGAGTTCACATTTCTTTTTTATTCTGCAGCTTGTTGCCAATGTTTGGCTAGAATGCGAGATAGACTTGAAATTGCTAGGTTAAAGCTGAAATAGATCAAGGCAATCAGGATATAAAGACTGAAGACCTGCTCTGGTTCGAAATAGCGTCCCATGAGAATTTGGCTGGCTCCAAAGAGTTCTTGTAGGGCGATAACAGAGTAGAGAAGGCTGGTATCCTTAATCACAGTTACAAACTGAGAAATGATGGCTGGCAACATTTTACGGATAGCTTGTGGGAGAATGATGTAGTAGAGGATTTGCACTGAAGTGAATCCTTGCGACATTCCTGCTTCATACTGCCCTTTGTCCACGGCATTGAGACCGCCCCGGATAATCTCAGCCAAGGCTGCTGAGGTAAAAAGGGTAAAGGCCGTAATGCCAGCTGGCGTCGACTTCATCTTGAAAACCAAAAAGATGGTGAAAATCCAGAGAAGGTTGGGAACATTACGCACAAACTCGATGTAAATGCTAGAGATGATTCGCAAGACAGGATTTTTCCCATTTCGCATAACTGCAAGTACCGTCCCGATCAGGGTAGAGAGAACAATGGCAATCAGAGAAATATAGAGGGTCAAGCCAAATCCTTTAAAGATAAAGGCTAGGTTATCTGGGGTCAAAACTTCTAAAATAGATTCCATAGTAACCTCCTAAAGTGAATAGGCTTTTTTGTTGGCTTGCTCCATCTTGCGACCAAATTGGGCGACAGGGAAGCAAAGGGCAAAGTAGAGTAGGGCAGCACCTAGAAAGGCAGGGATATAGTTTCCGTTGAGAGCTGACCAAGACTTGGTCACAAACATCAAGTCCACTCCAGAGATGATAGCAACGGTTGAAGTATTCTTGATAAGGTTAACGATTTGGTTGGTCAAAGGAGGGAGAATGATACGGAAGGCCTGAGGCAAGATAATCAAGCGCATGGCACTGATATAGGTAAAACCTTGCGACAAGGCGGCCTCCATCTGACCGCTAGGAATAGACTGAATCCCTGACCGAATTACCTCAGCAATATAGGCACCGTGATAAAGTCCGACGCAGAGAACAGCTGTCCAATAAATCGAAATCATGATGGTGTGATCACTGATAAGGGGTAGGCCATAAAAGACGATGACAAACTGCACCAAGAGGGGGGTATTTTGGTAAAATTCGACAAAGATACGAGCCAAAATCCTTAAAATTTGATGTTTGCTAGTTGATAGGACTCCAAAGATGATTCCTAAGACCATGGCGAGGATAAAGGAACCAATCGCTAGGGCAAGGGTGAAGAGGAAACCATTGAAAAATTGTCCAAAATCCTGAAAATAGGCTGTCCAAGATGATAAATCTGTCATAGGGTGTCCTCCTTAATCTGCGGTATGGCTAGATGGTTTGAGCTTGTAACGGTCATAGAGTTTTTGAAGGCTACCATCCTTGCTCCATTTGGTGACCAAGTTATCAAGATAATCGTTTAGCTCGGTGTTTGATTTCTTGGTGACGATACCGTAGTCAGATGGCTTGAAACTATCATTTAGTAGTTCTGTCCGTTTGCTGATGTAGCCAGACAGGATAGAACGGTCCACGGAAAAAGCATCAATACGGTGAGCGTGAAGGGAAGTAATCAATTCTGGATAGGAACCAAGTTCGACGAATTTAAAGGTTAGACCTTTCTTTTTACCCAGTTCAGTAATCAGGCGTTGGGTGATGGAACCTTGGGCAACCCCAATTGTTTTGCCGTTTAGGTCCTCAATGCTTTTGATGTTGGCGGATTTATTGACCAAAAAACCAGAAGCGTCCGTATAGTAGGGACTGGTGAAGTTGTATAGTTTTTTACGTTCATCTGTGATGGTGAAAGTTGCGATATCCATATCGACCTGTTCGTTGTCTAGGAGTGGCCCACGAGTTTGCGCGGTAACAGGCACATAGCGAACCTTGACCTTGAGTTCATCTGCAATCATCTTGGCCAGGTCTGTTTCTATACCAGAATAAGTCCCTGTCTTGGGGTCCTTGTAGCCAAAATTAGGAACGTCTTGTTTGACACCGACAACTAGTTCACCTCTTTTTTGAATGTCTGCGACACTGGTATCAGCCTGAACTGGTTTAGTAGCAGCAAGACCGAAAAGGCTAATCAATAATGCTGATAAAAAGAATTTCTTTTTCATAGGCGCCTCCTTATTTGACTTTGTCACTTTCATGATTGATAATTTTGCTGAGGAATTGTTGGGCACGAGGTTCGCTTGGATTGTCAAAAAAGTCATCGACATCTGTCGTGTCTACTAAAACCTCTCCGTCGGCCATAAAGATGATGCGGTCCGCAACTTCACGGGCAAAGCCCATTTCGTGGGTAACGATGATCATGTTCATCCCATCATGCGCCAGTTTTTGCATAACTGCTAGAACATCTCCGATAGTCTCAGGGTCAAGAGCAGATGTTGGCTCATCAAAGAGGAGGAGTTCCGGATGCATGGCAAGACCACGAGCAATCGCGATTCGCTGTTTTTGACCACCAGATAGCATAGCTGGATAGGAATCTTTCTTGTCCCACATATTTACAAATTCCAGATATTTTTGGGCTGTTTTTTCAGCTTCTTTTTTATCAATTCCTAGAACTTTTATGGGTGCGAGTGTTATATTTTCTAACACTGTTTTGTGTGGATAAAGATTAAAATGTTGAAAAACCATACCGACTTCCTTACGAAGAGGAACTAAATCCTTCTGACTGGCACCTGCTACTTGGTGTCCATTGACTAGGAGACTTCCTTTGTCAACAGCCTCTAAACCATTGATCGTACGGATAAGAGTGGACTTCCCAGAACCAGAAGGTCCAAGCAGGACAACAACTTGTCCTTTTTCAAAACGGAGATTGATGTCGCGGAGTGCGTGGTAGTCTCCGTAATATTTTTCGACGTTTTTAAATTCTACTAAAGCCATGAGAGATCTCCTTTGTGTTAGATTTTATAACATGATTCTACAACAAAAGAATGTTCTTGTCAAATTATATCTGGAAAAATTCACTAAAATGTTATAAAAAAGCAATCTGGATAGAGAAAATGCCTAAATCATGTTATAATGAAACGATAGAATTCTTAGAAAGAGTGGATGTTTATTTGATAACTCCTACTTATGAATGGCAGTTTGCCCCGCAGGTTGAAGATGCGGATTTTACAAAGATAGCCAAGAAGGCTGGACTAGGTCCTGAGGTGGCTCGGTTATTATTTGAAAGAGGGATTCAGGATGAAGAAAGTCTAAAGAAGTTTTTAGAACCTTCTTTAGAGGACTTACATGACCCCTATCTGCTTCATGATATGGACAAGGCAGTGGAACGGATTCGTCAGGCCATTGAAGAAGGGGAAAACATTCTCATCTATGGAGACTACGATGCGGATGGTATGACTTCAGCTTCTATTGTTAAGGAAAGTTTGGAACAGCTTGGCGCCGAGTGCCGTGTTTACCTGCCCAATCGTTTTACCGATGGCTATGGGCCAAATGCCAGTGTCTATAAATACTTTATCGAGCAAGAGGGGATTTCCTTGATTGTGACAGTGGATAATGGAGTTGCTGGTCACGAGGCCATTGAACTGGCCCAGTCTATGGGAGTGGATGTCATTGTGACCGACCACCATTCTATGCCGGAAACCCTTCCCAATGCCTATGCCATTGTTCACCCTGAGCATCCGGATGCGGACTATCCTTTCAAATATCTAGCTGGTTGTGGAGTGGCTTTCAAGCTAGCTTGCGCTCTTTTAGAAGAAGTGCAAGTGGAATTGCTTGATTTGGTCGCTATCGGTACCATTGCAGATATGGTGAGCTTGACAGATGAAAATCGTATTTTGGTTCAATATGGTCTGGAAATGTTGGGACATACTCAGCGCATCGGTCTACAAGAAATGCTAGACATGGCTGGGATTGCTGCGAATGAAGTGACAGAAGAAACGGTTGGATTCCAGATTGCCCCTCGTTTAAATGCCTTGGGGCGCTTGGACGATCCTAATCCCGCCATTGATTTGTTGACTGGATTTGACGATGAGGAAGCGCATGAGATTGCCCTCATGATTCACCAGAAAAACGAAGAGCGCAAGGAAATCGTTCAGTCAATTTATGAAGAAGCTAAGACCATGGTGGATCCTGAGAAGAAGGTCCAAGTTTTGGCCAAGGAAGGCTGGAATCCTGGCGTTCTGGGTATCGTGGCTGGTCGTTTGTTGGAAGAACTAGGGCAGACAGTTATCGTTCTTAATATAGAAGACGGTCGTGCCAAGGGTAGTGCTCGTAGTGTGGAAGCGGTCGATATTTTTGAGGCTCTGGATCCTCATCGAGACCTCTTTATCGCCTTTGGTGGCCATGCTGGTGCTGCAGGGATGACGCTAGAAGTAGAGAAACTTTCAGATTTATCTCAGGTCTTGGAAGACTATATCCGTAAAAAAGGTGCAGATGCTAGTGGTAAGAACAAGTTGAATCTAGATGAAGAGTTGGATTTGGAGACACTTAGCTTAGAAACGGTTAAAAGTTTTGAACGCTTGGCACCTTTTGGAATGGACAATCAGAAACCTGTCTTTTATATCAAGGATTTTCATGTCGAAAGTGCCAGAACCATGGGAGCAGGCAATGCTCACCTCAAACTAAAAATTTCCAAGGGTGAGGCGAGTTTCGAAGTGGTGGCCTTTGGACAAGGTAGATGGGCGACAGAGTTTGCTCAAACCAAGAATCTAGAATTGGCAGTCACCCTGTCTGTCAATCAATGGAATGGCCAAACTGCCCTCCAGTTGATGATGGTGGATGCACGAGTGGAAGGTGTTCAACTCTTTAACATTCGTGGGAAGAATGCAGTCTTACCAGAAGGGGTTCCAGTCTTGGATTTTGCTGGAGAACTACCAAATCTTGCGGATAGTGAAGCGGTTGTTGTGAAAACCATTCCTGAGGATATTAGCCTGCTGAAGACTGTTTTTCAAGAACAGCACTTCTCTGCTGTCTATTTCAAAAATGACATTGATAAAGCCTACTATCTGACAGGCTATGGGACTAGAGAACAGTTTGCTAAATTGTATAAGACTATTTACCAGTTCCCAGAGTTTGATATTCGCTACAAGCTCAAAGATTTGGCGACTTATCTCAATATTCAACAAATCTTGCTGGTCAAGATGATCCAAGTATTTGAAGAGCTGGGCTTTGTGACGATCAAAGATGGTGTCATGACAGTCAATAAAGAAGCGCCGAAAAGGGAAATTGCTGAAAGTCAGATTTACCAAAATCTCAAACAAACTGTAAAAAATCAAGAAATGATGGCGCTGGGGACAGTGCAAGAAATTTATGACTTTTTAATGGAAAAATAGATGGAAAGAGGCTGAGGTAACCAATCTCAGCTTTTTCTTTGTCATTTCTTGAATAGATGTAGTAAAAGTATAAATTTTTGTAACATGACTAAAATATAACTCTAAACGAACTGACATGTAAATCAAGTATGATTTTCTTATCAAGAAAATATAAGGGGAATCTAGTTATGAAAAAAACAGTTACGAAACTGACTCTTGGTTTGACTTCTACCGCTATTTTTGCTACAGTTGGGGCTCAAACTGTTCATGCGAACTCTTACGTTGTCCAAGACGGTGATTCATTTTATGCAATTGCAACTGCAAACGGCATGGATCCGCATGAGTTGGCAGCTTTGAATGGAAAAACCATCTTTGACACTATCCACCCAGGCGATGTATTGGAAGTAAGTGGTTCCGCTCAGGCTAGCTCAACCTACAGTGCTCCAGCTAGCACTGCGAATGTGGTATCAGATACAGAGGATGTTGTCGAAAAGACTCCAACAAACTATGGCAACTCTTATCCTGTTGGTCAGTGTACATGGGGCGTGAAAGAATTGGCGCCTTGGGCAAGCAACTGGTGGGGAAATGCCAACACGTGGGCAATCTACGCGAGCGCTCAAGGTTATAAGACAGGAAGTGTTCCAGTAGTAGGAGCAATCGCCGTTTGGGATGGTGGTGAATATGGACACGTTGCTTATGTCACAGATGTTCAAAGTGAAAACTCTATCCAGGTATTGGAAGCAAACTACAGACGTCAAAAGCAGATTGCAAATTACCGTGGCTTCTTTAATCCTCATGAATTTTTAGGTAACGTAACTTATATCTATCCAAACTAAAGATGATAAAAAGATTTAGAATTTCTAAGTCTTTTTTCTTTTTGAAGAAATTTCCTATCGTTAAGCTCCATCTTAATGGTTAATTGCTGAAAAAATTTTAGATTCTGTAGCGAACAGGAAATTCTCGCTTTTATATGCAGATAAACCATGTCTTTGTAGAAAATAGCTCTCAAGTCGAGAGGTAAAGGGCAAGAATTTAACTTGTTTTGAACTAAAAGAGAAATTTAGAGTTCGAGAAAGGTATCTGAAATCAAATTGATTCAGAAAGTCCATAATTTTGATAGTATAATCGTTCTATTATCTTCGATGAAGCCTCCAAAAGAGAAGTCAAAGTAAAAAAATTTGATTCACAGTAGTGACTAATCTCTAGTTAAAAACCGATCTTCGTTTTGAAAATAATCAAAAAAATGGTATAATGGTAGGAAAAGATTCGGCTGAAAGTTTTAGAACTTTTAGAATAAGAGGGTGAATTCGCCCTATAATCAAGATAAATGAAGTTTCGGAGGAAAAATGAGTAATATCAGTTTAACAACACTAGGTGGTGTACGAGAAAATGGGAAAAATATGTACATCGCTGAAATCGATGGTTCTATTTTTGTTTTGGATGCTGGGCTTAAATACCCTGAAAATGAACAGCTTGGGGTTGATGTCGTCATTCCAAATATGGACTACCTTTTTGAAAATAGAGATCGTATTGCAGGGGTCTTTTTGACCCACGGACATGCAGATGCTATTGGTGCCTTGCCTTATCTTTTAGCAGAGGCTAAGGTGCCTGTGTTTGGTTCTGAGTTGACCATTGAGTTGGCAAAACTCTTTGTTAAAGGCAATGATGCTGTTAAGAAATTCAATGACTTCCATGTGATTGATGAGGATACGGAGATTGACTTTGGAGGAACTGAGGTTTCCTTCTTCCGTACAACTCACTCCATTCCAGAAAGTTTGGGAGTCGTCTTGAAAACTCCAAAAGGTAGCATTGTTTACACAGGGGACTTCAAGTTTGACCAGACTGCTAGTGAATCCTATGCGACGGATTTTGCTCGCTTGGCCGAGATTGGTCGTGATGGTGTCTTGGCGCTCCTCAGTGATTCAGCCAATGCAGATAGCAATATCCAAGTGGCGAGTGAGAGTGAAGTTGGAGACGAAATTACCCAGACCATTGCAGACTGGGAAGGTCGTATCATCGTTGCGGCTGTTGCCAGCAACCTCTCTCGTATCCAGCAGGTCTTTGATGCTGCTGCGGATACAGGTCGTCGAGTTGTTTTGACTGGATTTGATGTTGAAAATATCGTCCGCACAGCGATTCGTCTCAAAAAATTGTCTCTAGCCAACGAAAGTCTCTTGATCAAACCCAAAGACATGTCTCGTTTTGAAGACCATGAGTTGATTATCCTTGAGACGGGCCGTATGGGTGAGCCGATTAATGGACTTCGTAAGATGTCCATTGGACGCCATCGCTATGTGGAAATCAAAGATGGGGATTTGGTCTATATCGTAACCACTCCATCTATCGCCAAAGAAGCTGTCATGGCGCGTGTTGAAAACATGATCTACCAAGCTGGTGGTGTGGTGAAACTCATTACCCAGAGCTTGCGAGTATCCGGACACGGGAATGCGCGTGATTTGCAGTTGATGATCAATCTTTTGCAACCAAACTACCTCTTCCCTATTCAAGGGGAGTATCGTGAGTTAGATGCGCATGCCAAGGCTGCCATGGCAGTTGGAATGTTGCCAGAACGCATTTTCATCCCTAAAAAGGGAACGACCATGTCTTATGAACATGGAGACTTTGTTCCAGCTGGAGCAGTTTCTGCAGGTGATGTCTTGATTGACGGAAATGCCATCGGGGATGTTGGAAATGTCGTCCTTCGTGACCGTAAAGTCTTGTCAGAGGATGGAATCTTTATCGTGGCGATCACAGTCAACCGTCGTGAGAAGAAAATTGTGGCCAAGGCTCGCGTCCATACACGTGGATTTGTTTACCTCAAGAAGAGCCGTGATATTCTCCGTGAAAGTTCAGAATTGATTAACCAAACGGTAGAAGAGTATCTTCAAGGTGATGACTTTGACTGGGCAGATCTCAAAGGAAAGGTCCGTGATGGCTTGGCCAAGTACCTCTTTGACCAAACTAAACGTCGTCCAGCAATCTTGCCAGTCGTGATGGAAGCAAAATAATAAGCAGAATACCTACAGAAAAAGTCGAAATTCGGCTTTTTCTTATAGAATAGTAAAAGGAGACAACCATGGCAGTTATGAATATTGAGTATTACTCAGAAGTTTTGGATATGGAGTGGGGCGTTACCGTACTCTATCCAGATGCTAGTCGGGTGACTGAACCAGATTGCACAGATATTCCTGTCCTTTATCTTTTGCACGGAATGTCAGGAAACCAAAATAGCTGGCTCAAACGTACCAATGTCGAACGCTTGTTGCGTGGAACCAATCTCATTGTTATCATGCCCAATACTAGCAATGGCTGGTACACAGATACTCAGTATGGCTATAACTACTATACAGCTCTAGCAGAAGAACTCCCCCAAGTCATGAAACGTTTCTTCCCCAATATGACCAGCAAGCGAGAAAAAACTTTCATAGCAGGCCTATCCATGGGTGGATACGGTTCCTTCAAACTCGCTCTATCGACAAATCGTTTTTCTCATGCGGCTAGTTTTTCTGGTGCGCTCAGTTTTCAGGAATTTTCTCCTGAAAGTCAGGATCTGGGGTCACTTGCCTACTGGCGAGGAGTTTTTGGAGAGATTAAAGACTGGACAGCTAGCCCTCATTCGCTTGAAAGCATGGCTGCAAAATCCGATAAAAAGACCAAACTATGGGCTTGGTGTGGGGAGCAAGACTATCTCTACTCTGCCAATAATCTCGCAGTGAAAAACCTCAAAAATCTTGGTTTTGAGGTGACCTATAGTCATAGTCCAGGTAAGCACGAGTGGTACTACTGGGAAAAACAATTGGAACGTTTTTTAGCTACTCTACCAATTGACTTTGTTTTGGAAGAGCGCTTATCTTAGTTTTAGGTTTCTTTCAGCTTTCTTCAGTAAAATAGAGAATCTATCTTGATCAAGGAGAACGTGATTTCAAGATAGGTTCTTATTTTTATGAAAGGTGGGGCGTCATGTTCTGGATTATTCGATTATTCTTCCGATTTCTTTTGGGAATTTGGCGTTTCTTCTGGCGTCTGGTTTGGACTGTGGTCATTCTACTGCTCATTGCCTTTGGAGTGGTTTGGTATCTGACAGGTGATTTTCATTCTGCGGTCAATCAGGTTGAAAAAATGAGCAAGATTGGTCAAGGTGGCTGGAATCAATGGAAGGAGACGGGAACGCTGGAAGTCTTGTCTCAGACAGACAGTCACCAACATGCAGAAGGCAAGTGGGCTCAGGCCTCAGCTCGCATCTATATTGAGCCTCAAATGGATGAAACCTTCCAAGGTGCCTATGCAGAAGCCATAAAAAACTGGAATCAAACGGGAGCCTTTACCTTTGAGGTGGTTGCGGATCCTAGCCAGGCAGATATTGTGGCAAGTGAGATGAATGATGGATCGACCGCTGTAGCAGGTCAAGCCGAGAGTCAAACCAATTTGTTAACCAAACAATTTATATCTGTAACGGTTCGCCTGAATCACTATTATCTATCCAATCCAAGTTATGGTTATTCTTATGAACGGATCGTGCACACGGCGGAGCACGAGCTGGGGCATGCCATCGGATTGGATCATACCAACGAAACTTCTGTTATGCAGCCTGCCGGCTCTTACTATGGAATTCAGCCGCAGGATGTGACAGCTGTTCAAGAACTCTATACCAGTAGCGACTAGATGAAGTCGGTGCAATCCGAAATGAAATCAAAGCTCCTCCAACAAGTGATTGGTGGGGCTTTTTGTTCGTCCTGTTACAGCCTTTTTGCTATAATGGAACTATGAATAACTTGATCAAATCAAAACTAGAGCTCCTGCCAACCAGCCCTGGTTGTTACATTCACAAGGATAAAAATGGCACCATTATCTATGTAGGAAAGGCTAAAAATCTGCGCAATCGCGTGCGGTCCTACTTCCGTGGAAGTCACGATACCAAGACGGAGGCTCTGGTATCTGAAATTGTAGATTTTGAATTTATCGTCACCGAGTCCAATATTGAGGCACTTCTCTTAGAAATCAACCTCATCAAGGAAAATAAGCCCAAGTACAATATCATGCTCAAGGATGACAAGTCCTATCCCTTCATCAAAATCACCAATGAGCGTTATCCTCGATTGATTATCACCCGTCAGGTCAAAAAGGATGGTGGTCTTTATTTTGGTCCTTATCCAGATGTGGGGGCAGCCAATGAAATCAAGAGACTACTGGATCGGATTTTTCCTTTTCGTAAGTGTACCAATCCTCCTTCTAAGGTCTGTTTTTACTACCATATCGGCCAGTGTATGGCCCACACCATCTGTAAAAAAGATGGGGCTTATTTCAAGTCCATGGCTCAGGAGGTTTCTGATTTCCTAAAGGGACAGGATGACAAAATCATCGATGACCTTAAGGGTAAGATGGCAAAGGCAGCTCAAAGTATGGAGTTTGAACGTGCAGCGGAATACCGTGACCTGATTCAGGCCATTGGAACGCTTCGGACCAAGCAACGAGTTATGGCGAAGGATCTCCAAAATCGGGACGTCTTTGGTTACTATGTGGATAAAGGCTGGATGTGTGTTCAGGTTTTCTTTGTTCGTCAAGGTAAGCTCATTGAGCGGGACGTCAACCTCTTCCCCTACTACAATGATCCGGATGAGGACTTCTTGACCTATGTGGGACAATTTTATCAAGAAAAATCTCACCTGGTTCCCAATGAGGTATTGATTCCGCAGGATATTGACGAAGAAGCAGTCAAGGCCTTGGCGGATACCAAGATTCTCAAACCCCAGCGTGGAGAGAAAAAACAGCTGGTCAATCTAGCCATCAAAAATGCCCGTGTCAGTCTGGAGCAGAAGTTCAATCTGCTAGAAAAATCTGTCGAAAAGACCCAAGGAGCTATTGAAAATCTAGGACACTTGCTTCAAATACCAACTCCGGTTCGCATTGAGTCCTTCGACAACTCCAATATCATGGGAACTAGCCCTGTTTCGGCTATGGTGGTCTTTGTCAACGGTAAACCGAGTAAGAAGGATTACCGTAAGTACAAGATAAAAACGGTTGTGGGTCCAGACGATTATGCGAGTATGCGAGAAGTCATTCGCAGACGTTATGGTCGAGTACAACGAGAAGGTTTGACCCCACCAGATTTGATTGTGATTGATGGGGGACAAGGTCAGGTCAATATCGCTAAGCAGGTCATCCAAGAGGAGCTGGGCTTGGATATTCCAATTGCAGGTCTGCAAAAGAATGACAAGCACCAAACCCATGAACTGCTCTTCGGAGATCCACTTGAAGTGGTGGAGTTGTCTCGCAATTCTCAGGAATTTTTTCTCCTCCAACGGATTCAGGATGAGGTGCACCGCTTTGCTATCACTTTCCACCGCCAACTGCGCTCAAAAAATTCTTTTTCATCTCAATTGGATGGGATTGACGGTCTGGGGCCTAAACGCAAGCAGAATCTCATGAAGCATTTTAAATCTCTCACTAAAATCAAGGAAGCCAGTGTGGATGAGATTGTCGAAGTTGGAGTACCAAGAGCAGTCGCAGAAGCTGTGCAAAGAAAGTTGAACCCGCAGGAGGCAGTGGAACTGGCTCAAGTTGCGGAAGAAAGAGTAGATTATCAAACAGAAGGAGAACATCATGAACCATAAAATCGCAATTTTATCAGATATTCATGGCAATGCGACGGCCCTAGAAGCAGTGATTGCAGATGCTAAAAAGCTGGAAGCGACAGAGTATTGGCTTCTGGGAGATATTTTTCTTCCCGGACCAGGTGCAAATGACTTGGTCGCCCTGCTAAAAGACCTTCCGATTACGGTGGCTGTTCGTGGGAACTGGGATGATTGCGTCCTAGAGGCCTTGGATGGCGAATACGGTTTGGAAAATCCGCAAGACATCCAGCTCATGCGAATGACCCAGTTTTTAATGGAGCGAATGGATCCTGCAACGATTGTCTGGCTACGAAGCTTACCTTTGCTGGAAAAGAAAGAAGTGGATGGGCTACGTTTTTCTCTCACTCATAATTTACCTTACAAAAATTATGGAGGTGACTTGTTGGTTGGGAATGATACAGAAAAATTTGACCAACTGCTAGATGCGGAAACGGACGTGGCAGTCTATGGTCATGTTCACAAGCAGTTGCTTCGTTACGGCAGTCAAGGGCAACAAATCATCAATCCAGGTTCGATTGGTATGCCCTATTTTGATTGGGAGGCGTTGAAAAACCACCGTGCACAGTATACCGTGATAGAGGTTGAAGATGGGGAATTGGTCAATATCCTGTTTCGTAAAATTGCTTATGATTATGAAGCGGAGTTAGAATTGGCCAAGTCCAAGGGCCTTCCCTTTATCGAAATGTATGAAGAACTACGCCGAGATGACAACTATCGGGGGCACAATCTAGAACTCTTAGCTAGCTTAATTGAAAAGCATGGGTATGTAGAGGATGTGAAGGATTTCTTGGAGGCTATAAAGTCAGAATACAAGATAGACTAGTTTCTTTAAGCCATTGAAAAATAGTAGGAACTGGATGAGGGAATCCCTGACTTAAATGATGGACTTCGTTTGGTTACTCATCCGTGTTCCAATTTCTTTCTATGAAAAATCTCTGCAAGCTCTTTCAGAATATGGTAGAATGGAAGCAGTAGAATTAGAAAAGGAAATCGATTATGAAATTTCTTGAATTAAATAAAAAACGTCATGCGACCAAGCATTTTATTGACAAGCCTGTGGATCCAAAAGATGTTCGTACAGCTATCGAAATCGCGACTTTGGCTCCAAGTGCCCACAATAGCCAACCATGGAAGTTTGTGGTGGTTCGTCAGAAAAATGCTGAATTGGCAAAATTGGCTTATGGTTCGAACTTTGAGCAGGTTTCGTCTGCGCCAGTGACCATTGCCTTGTTTACCGATACAGATCTAGCCAAACGCGCTCGCAAGATTGCCCGTATTGGTGGTGCTAACAATTTCTCAGAAGAGCAACTTCAATACTTTATGAAAAATTTGCCTGCCGAGTTTGCGCGTTACAGTGAGCAACAAGTCAGCGACTACCTAGCCCTCAATGCAGGTTTGGTTGCCATGAACTTGGTTCTGGCTTTGACAGACCAAGGGATCGGTTCCAATATTATCCTTGGTTTTGACAAATCAAAAGTCAATGAAGTTTTGGAAATTGAAGACCGTTTCCGTCCAGAACTCTTGATTACGGTAGGTTACACTGACGAAAAATTGGAACCAAGCTACCGCTTGCCAGTAGATGAAATCATCGAGAAAAGATAGAAAGAAGAAAAAATGACAGCAATTGATTTTACAGCAGAAGTAGAAAAACGCAAAGAAGACCTCTTGGCTGACTTGTTTAGCCTTTTGGAAATCAACTCAGAACGTGACGACAGCAAGGCGGACGCTCAGCATCCATTTGGACCTGGGCCAGTAAAAGCTTTGGAAAAATTCCTTGAAATCGCAGACCGCGATGGCTATCCAACTACCAATGTCGACAACTATGCTGGACATTTTGAGTTTGGTGATGGAGAAGAAGTTCTTGGAATTTTTGCCCACATGGACGTGGTGCCTGCTGGTAGCGGTTGGGACACAGATCCTTACACACCAACTATCAAAGATGGTCGCCTTTATGCGCGTGGAGCTTCGGACGACAAGGGGCCTACAACAGCTTGTTACTATGGCTTGAAAATCATCAAAGAATTGGGCCTTCCAACTTCTAAGAAAGTTCGCTTTATCGTGGGAACTGATGAAGAATCAGGCTGGGCAGACATGGACTACTATTTTGACCATGTAGGACTAGCAAAACCAGACTTTGGTTTCTCTCCAGATGCTGAATTCCCTATCATCAACGGTGAAAAAGGAAACATCACTGAATATCTCCATTTTGCAGGTGAAAATACAGGTGCAGCTCGTCTTCACAGCTTCACGGGTGGTTTGCGTGAAAACATGGTACCAGAATCAGCAACGGCACTCGTTTCAGGTGATTTGGCTGACTTGCAAGAGAAACTAGATGCCTTTGTTGCAGAACACAAACTCAGAGGAGAAATGCAAGAAGAAAACGGTCAGTACAAGGTTACTATTATCGGTAAATCAGCTCACGGTGCTATGCCTGCATCAGGTGTCAACGGTGCAACTTATCTTGCCCTCTTCCTCAGCCAATTTGACTTTGCGGGACCTGCTAAAGACTATCTTGAGATTGCTGGTAAGATTCTCTTGAACGACCACGAAGGTAAAAACTTGAAAGTTGCTCATGTGGATGAAAAGATGGGTGCCCTTTCTATGAATGCGGGTGTTTTCCGCTTCGACGAGGCAAGTGCTGACAATACTATTGCCCTTAACTTCCGTTATCCAAAAGGAACAAGTCCAGAACAAATCAAGTCAATCCTTGAAAACTTGCCAGTTGTTTCTGTTAGCTTGTCTGAACATGGACACACACCTCACTATGTGCCAATGGAAGATCCACTTGTTCAAACCTTGTTGAATGTCTATGAAAAACAAACTGGACTTCAAGGTCATGAGCAAGTCATCGGTGGTGGAACCTTTGGTCGTTTGCTAGAACGTGGTGTTGCCTACGGTGCGATGTTCCCAGATTCTATCGATACAATGCATCAAGCCAATGAATTTATCGCCTTGGACGATCTCTTCCGAGCAGCAGCAATCTATGCCGAAGCTATCTATGAATTGATTAAATAAGTCTTTAGAAGTCTGAGATTTTATGCTTGGACTTCTTTTTGGAGGGAAAACAGATGTCTCAAATCGAAAAGATCAAACAAGCCATCATGGCAGATTCGCAAAACAAAAGCTATACAGATCAGGGGATAGAGCCCCTCTTTGCAGCGCCAAAGACAGCTCGCATCAATATTGTCGGTCAGGCTCCTGGACTCAAAACACAAGAAGCTGGGATTTATTGGAAGGATAAGAGTGGTAATCGTCTGCGTGAGTGGTTAGGTGTAGATGAAGATACCTTTTACAATTCAGGATATTTTGCTGTTTTGCCTATGGATTTCTACTTTCCAGGACATGGAAAATCAGGCGACCTTCCACCTCGTAAAGGCTTTGCCGAAAAATGGCACCCACAACTCCTCAAGGAATGTCCAAATATTGAATTGACCCTTTTGATTGGACAATATGCTCAGGCCTATTATCTTCATGAGAAGGTTAGTGGCAAGGTAACAGAGCGGGTAAAACATTACAAAGACCATTTGCCTGAGTATTTCCCCCTAGTTCACCCTTCTCCCCGTAATCAAATCTGGATGGCCAAAAATCCTTGGTTTGAGTCAGAAGTAGTGCCCGATTTGAAAAAAAGAATTCAAAAGATTCTTGGAGAAACAAAATGAAAGAAATTACTTTTAACGATTTTTACCAGCTTTATCAAAATGAGCAACTTTCTCTAGTGGACGTGAGAGAAGTAGAAGAGTTCCAGACGCTTCATTTAGAAGGTGCTCAAAACCTACCACTTAGTCAATTAGCTGATATCTATGATCAGTTGGACAAGGACCTCTTGCATTATGTCATTTGTAAATCTGGAATGCGTTCAGCGCGTGCTTGTCAATTTCTAGTTGAACAGGGTTATGAAGTTATCAATGTCCAAGGTGGAATGACGGCCTTTGAAAATCTTTAAATATATAGTGACAGATCCTAACCTTCCCTTGCTCGGTTCCAACTGAGTGAGGGATTTTGTTTTTAGATAATTCTTATTTTTAAAAATATTGAAAACATTCAATGATTAATTTTGGATACTTTTTTCAGAGTCTTAATCATGGTATACTAGGTCAGTATTTTAGAAATATGAAGGAGATTTTTATGGCTAAAAAAGGTGCCCTAACAGGCTTGCTCCTGTTTGGAATATTTTTTGGTGCGGGGAACTTGATCTTTCCGCCTTCTCTAGGTGCCCTATCTGGAGAACAGTTTCTTCCTGCCATCGCAGGTTTTGTCTTTTCAGGTGTCGGTATTGCCGTCTTGACACTTATTATTGGAACGCTAAACCCGAAAGGATACATTCACGAGATTTCTAAGAAAATCTCACCTTGGTTTGCGACGCTTTATCTTGCAGTCCTCTATCTATCAATTGGCCCCTTCTTTGCCATTCCGCGTACAGCAACAACAGCTTACGAAGTTGGGATTAGCCCCCTCTTATCCGAAGCAAACAAAGGTCTAGGATTGAATGTCTTTACCGTGCTTTACTTTGCAGCGGCTTATTTAATCTCGCTCAATCCATCAAAAATCTTGGATCGAATCGGACGCATCTTAACGCCAGTCTTTGCCTTGTTGATCGTTATCTTGGTTGTACTAGGTGCCTTCAAATATGGTGGAACAAGCCCTCAAGTAGCTTCAGCGGCCTATCAATCTTCTGCTTTCGGGACAGGATTCCTAGAAGGTTATAATACCTTAGATGCCCTTGCTTCAGTTGCCTTCAGTGTGATTGCAGTTCAAACCTTGAAACAACTTGGATTCTCCAGTAAGAAAGAGTATATTTCAACTATTTGGGTGGTTGGTATCGTTGTAGCTCTTGCCTTTAGCGCTCTTTATATCGGTTTAGGATTCCTTGGAAATCACTTCCCAGTACCAGCCGAAGCGATGAAGGGTGGAACACCAGGTGTTTATATCTTGTCGCAAGCAACTCAGGAAATCTTTGGATCAACAGCTCAACTCTTCCTTGCTGTTATGGTAACTGTAACCTGCTTCACAACGACAGTTGGCTTGATTGTGTCGACAGCAGAGTTCTTTAACGAACGTTTCCCACAAATCAGCTACAAGGTCTATGCCACTGCCTTTACCTTGATTGGATTTGCTATTGCAAACCTCGGTTTGGATGCAATCATTAAGTACTCAGTGCCAGTACTGGTAATCTTGTACCCAATCACCATCGCCATTGTGATGATCGTGATTGTGAATAAGTTTGTCGCCCTATCAAAACCGGGCATGCAGTTAACTATTGGGCTTGTTACAGCTATTGCTCTTGCAAGCGTCCTTGGAAGTTCCTTTAAGATTGAGTTTCTAGAAAATCTGATTAATGCCCTTCCGTTTGCGTCAGCCTCTCTTCCATGGCTAGTGCCAGCTATTATCGGAATCTTGCTTTCATTGGTTCTACCAAACAAACAAGAGAGTGACGTTTTTGAGATGGAATGAAAAAATTCTTGGTCATCGACCAAGAATTTTTTGTATGAGCACGACTCATTAGTTGGTTTGTTCGGTATAACCAGCCTCTTTAAGCTTTTTTTTCGAAGCAGCAAAGCTTACACGGTTTCCAATACCATAATATTCATTCGGCATTGCTTTTTTCAGTTCGTCAAGACTTGCGACAGACATGTCAACCTCGATGTTTTGGATAACTTTTTCGTCTTGAATTTCAACTTTTTGTGTAACCCCTTTGACCCCTTCATAACCTTTATTAGTATCGTCAACAATTTGCTTAATACCTTCCGCGGTATTATTAAGTTTCTCAGGGTCAAATACATTATGAGCAGTTTGTTTTACAACATCATCCCCCTTTACAGTATAAGTCAAGGTAGAATGAATACCAGGCTTGCTGTTGTGAACAAAGGTGTGAGTTTTCGTTTCTTCTTTCTTTTCAGATGATTGTTGGTTGCTCTGCTTGTTTTCGCTTGATTGAGCAGTTTTGTCTTCCTTGGCACTACTATTGGTAGGAGTTGATGCTTGTTTAGAGCATCCGAGCAGGAGGACAAGTGAAGCCACTAGGGCTAGTGAAGTTTTAACATAAGTTTTCATAGAATTTCCTTTCATAATCAAAGTATTTTGTATTATAACATGATTCTACTTCAAAATCAACTAGACCTCCCCTCTCATCTGACCTGACATGACAATGAACAGAAACTAGTCAGACGATTAAAGTTTTCTCTCGATCTATTTCAAAGAACTTTTATCCTATGGATTGAAAAGTGGATGAAGTTTCAAATGCACTTTTTATGGGATTTGGAGGAATCTATTGGACTCATCAGTTAGGAATATAGTAAAATACCCCAAGAGTCAGAGTTGTGTCTAACTTTTGGGGTGGGCCTACACTAGTCTATATGAAATTTTGGGAGATTAGTTCGTCTTTTCTGTGAATCCCATTTTTTCCAGTGCTTTTTTAGAGTTTGAGAAACTGACACGATTGCCGATACCAGAATATTCTTCAGGAAGTGCTTTTCTAAGTTCGCTAATGCTTGCAACTGAGAAGTCAACTTCTAGATTTTGAACAACTTTTCCATCTTTGATTTCAATCGTTTGTTTAACACCTTTGAGTCCATTATAACCTTTGTACTTTTCTTCGATAAAACTCTTGACATCTTCTGGAGTTGCGTTAAGAATATCAGGATCTGCAACATTATGAGCGGTTTGCTTGATAACATTGTCGCCTTCTACAGTATAAACCAAGTTAGAAGTGATTCCAGAATTATTCTTGTTTACAAAGGTATGTGTTTTAGTTGTTTCTTTCTTTTCAGATGATTGTTGACTGCTTTGTTTGCTCTCACTTGACTGAGTTGTTGTGTCTTCTTTGCTACTGCTGTTAGCAGGTGTTGATGCTTGTTTGGAACATCCGAGCAGGAGGACAAGTGAAGCCACAAGGGCTAGTGATACTTTAAAGTATGATTTCATATTTTTTACTTTCCTTTCATAATCAAAGTATTCGTATTATAACATGGATCGATAGTGAAAGCAACTAAACACAGTTTTTCTCCTTTTGATAAGGAGTCTGACTAGAAAAATGTTATAATGGTAGGAAAGAGGTGAAGAAATGAATCAGACTATAAACTATATCAAAGAACTAACCGCTATTGCATCCCCAACGGGTTTTACTCGTGAGATTTCAGACTACCTAGTCCATACTTTAGAAGAGCTTGGTTACAAGCTTGTTCGCACATCTAAGGGTGGTGTCAATGTAACAATCAAAGGTCAAAATGACGAACAACATCGCTATGTAACTGCCCATGTAGACACACTTGGAGCCATTGTGCGTGCAGTCAAGCCAGATGGTCGTCTCAAATTGGACCGTATCGGTGGTTTTCCTTGGAACATGATTGAAGGTGAGAATTGTACCGTTCATGTGGCTAGTACAGGTAAAACGGTATCTGGAACGATCCTCATCCACCAGACATCTTGCCATGTCTACAAAGATGCAGGAACTGCTGAACGCACTCAGGACAATATGGAAGTGCGTTTGGACGCAAAAGTAACCAATGAAAAAGAAACGCGCGCCTTGGGCATCGAGGTCGGTGATTTTATCAGCTTTGACCCACGAACTATCGTGACAGAGACTGGTTTTATCAAGTCACGTCACTTGGACGACAAAGTCAGCGCAGCGATTTTGCTCAATCTTCTTCGTATTTACAAGGAAGAGGGGATTGCATTGCCAGTAACAACTCATTTTGCTTTTTCAGTCTTTGAAGAAGTGGGTCACGGTGCAAACTCCAATATTCCAAGTCAGGTAGTAGAATATCTGGCTGTAGATATGGGAGCTATGGGCGATGACCAGCAGACGGATGAGTATACAGTGTCTATCTGTGTCAAGGACGCTTCAGGTCCCTATCACTACGACTTCCGTCAACATTTAGTGGCTTTGGCAAAGGAGCAAGATATTCCATTTAAGCTCGACATTTATCCATTTTACGGCTCGGATGCTTCCGCAGCTATGTCAGCAGGAGCCGAGGTCAAGCATGCCCTCCTTGGAGCTGGTATCGAGTCCAGTCACTCTTACGAACGAACACACATTGATTCAGTAGTGGCGACTGAGCGTATGGTAGACGCCTATCTCAAGAGTGCATTGGTGGACTAATATGTGCTTGATTTGTCAAAGAATTGAATGGATCAAGGCAGGGGAAAATCCCTACTTTGTAAAAGAACTAGAAACAGGCTATGTTGTTATTGGAGACCACCAATACTTTAAGGGCTATACCTTATTTCTGGCAAAAGAGCATGTTACAGAACTCCACCATATGGAGACTTCTGTAAAACTTCGTTTTCTAGAGGAAATGAGTTTGGTCCAAGAAGCTGTTGCCAAAACGTTTAAAGCTGAAAAGATGAACATTGAACTTCTAGGAAATGGAGATGCCCACGCTCATTGGCATCTTTTTCCGAGAAGAACAGGTGATATGAAAGGTTATGGTCTTAATGGTCGTGGTCCAGTCTGGTGGGTGCCATGGGAAGAAATGGCGGCAGAAGATTGCCAAGTGAAATCCCATGAGTTGGAACAAATGATTAAAGCCTTATCCGATGAATTAGAGAAGCACTTGGTCTAAGAGAGGAAGAAAAAATGAAAAAAAGATACATTGTTTTATCTGGTTTGCTGGCAGTAACCCTAGCAGCATGTTCTCAAGAAAAACCTAAAAATGAAGAAAACACTCAAAAAACGGAACAAACTAGTCAACCTGAAGGAACTGTAGGGAGCAAATCTCAAGCCTCTAGTCAGAAGAAAGCAGAAGTTGTCAATAAGGGAGACTACTATAGTATTCAAGGGAAGTACGATGAAATCGTCATAGCTAATAAGCACTATCCTTTGTCAAAAGACTATAATCCAGGAGAAAATCCAACAGCTAAAGCAGAGTTGGTCAAACTCATTGCAGCAATGCAAGCAGCTGGCTACCCAATCAGCGATCACTACAGTGGTTTTAGAAGTTATGAAACCCAAACCAAACTTTATCAAGACTATGTGAATCAAGATGGGAAGGAAGCTGCAGATCGCTATTCAGCACGCCCAGGTTATAGTGAACACCAAACGGGTCTTGCTTTTGATTTGATTGGTACTAATGGAGAATTGGTAACAGAGGAGAAGGCAGCCCAGTGGCTCTTAGATCATGCGGCTGACTATGGCTTTGTTGTTCGCTATCTCAAAGGCAAGGAAAAAGAGACTGGCTACATGGCAGAAGAATGGCATCTTCGCTACGTTGGAAAAGAAGCCAAAGAAATTGCTGCAAGTGGTCTCAGTTTGGAAGAGTACTATGGCTTTGAAGGCGGAGATTACGTCGATTAAAAAAGTAATTTTTCTCTTGCATTTTTAGATAAATAGTGTATAATGGAAAGGTATGTGTAAAGCATACTTGTGGGAGGTAAAAATCTTACATTACCGCCAAAACCACAAAGGAGGATTTAAAAATGGCTAAAAAAGTCGAAAAACTTGTAAAATTGCAAATCCCTGCTGGTAAAGCTACACCAGCTCCACCAGTTGGACCTGCTCTTGGTCAAGCTGGTATCAACATCATGGGATTCACAAAAGAGTTCAACGCTCGTACAGCTGACCAAGCTGGTATGATCATTCCAGTTGTTATCTCAGTATACGAAGACAAATCATTTACTTTCGTTACAAAAACACCACCAGCTGCTGTTCTTTTGAAAAAAGCTGCAGGTGTTGAAAAAGGATCAGGTACACCTAACAAAACTAAAGTTGCTACAGTTACTCGTGCACAAGTACAAGAAATTGCAGAAACTAAGATGCCAGATTTGAACGCAGCAAACATTGAGTCTGCAATGCGTATGATCGAAGGTACTGCTCGTTCTATGGGATTCACTGTTGTTGACTAATCAATAACACAGTAGAAAATCTCACAGCAGTCTATTAGTTACTTTTCATACTAGGTAAGTGACTGATGCTTGTACTTGGGTACGGCAAAGGAACTTAAGGAAGTAGGAAAAGAATATTAATAGATTGAAAACCCGCAAGACTTCATCATTTCGAGAAGTGACGTGGGAGATGAAAATCGATTGAACCACTTACAAGGAGAATAGAAAATGGCTAAAAAAAGCAAACAACTTCGTGCTGCTCTTGAGAAAATCGACAGCACAAAAGCATACAGTGTAGAAGAGGCTGTAGCACTTGCAAAAGAAACTAACTTTGCAAAATTTGACGCAACTGTAGAAGTTGCTTACAACTTGAACATCGACGTTAAAAAAGCTGACCAACAAATCCGTGGCGCAATGGTATTGCCAAACGGTACTGGTAAAACTTCACGCGTTCTTGTTTTTGCACGTGGTGCAAAAGCTGAAGAAGCAAAAGCTGCTGGTGCAGACTTTGTTGGTGAAGATGACCTTGTTGCGAAAATCAACGACGGTTGGTTGGACTTCGACGTAGTTATCGCTACACCTGACATGATGGCTCTTGTTGGACGTCTTGGACGTGTCCTTGGACCACGTAACTTGATGCCAAACCCTAAGACTGGTACTGTAACAATGGATGTTGCTAAAGCAGTTGAAGAGTCTAAAGGTGGTAAAATCACTTACCGTGCTGACCGTGCAGGTAACGTTCAAGCAATCATCGGTAAAGTATCATTTGAAGCTGAAAAATTGGTTGAAAACTTTAAAGCTTTCAACGAAACAATCCAAAAAGCAAAACCAGCTACAGCTAAAGGAACTTACGTAACAAACTTGACTATCACAACTACTCAAGGTGTTGGTATCAAGGTTGACGTAAACTCACTTTAATTAACAGATTTTTAAAAACGAGTACGAATGTGCTCGTTTTTTAGGTACAACGGGCATTCCGTTCATCTGAGGTGTAAGTCCTCTGTAGGTACCATATACTAGTAAACCCAAAAGTGATTCCCAAACCTGACTATTTTGAGTAGCTGATCGAACGGCATTAGGATAGACTGTTTAAGTCTGACGTTGGAAATAAGAATCGGCAGAGAAAGAGATAGAGAAATCTTAGCTATACGAATAGGCACGTGATAGTAAAGCGTATATAGCGGACAAGGAGGCCAGTAACTCTAAAGTACAAATATGTAATCGTAACCTATATGCGTAAACTACGTGAGCAATTGAATTCGAACTAGAGAGGTGATTAATAGATTTATGCCTATAGTCATGGCAGCTTGTATGCTTTTGATTCTAGTTTATCAAATAATAAATTAGAATTGTCAGATAATATAATTTTATGTTATAATGAAGAAAAAATAGAGGTGTTCAAATGTCAGAAGCAGGTCATAAGTTTTTAGCAAAACTGGGGAAAAAACGCTTACGTCCAGGTGGAAAACGTGCTACAGATTGGTTAATTGCGGAAGGAGGATTTTCAAAAGAAAAGAGAATACTAGAAGTTGCGTGCAATAGGGGAACTACAGCAATTGAGTTGGCACAGCATTTTGGTTGTAAGATAACTGCTGTTGATATGGATGGACAAGCCTTAGAAGTGGCTAAAAAATCTGCTGAAACGGCAGGTGTTGGTCATTTGATCAGATTTGAAAGAGCAAATGCAATGAAACTTCCTTATGAAGATGCTAGTTTTGATATTGTTATAAATGAAGCTATGCTGACTATGCAAGCCGATCAAGCTAAGAAAAAATGTGTAATGGAGTATCTAAGGGTTTTAAAACCTGAAGGTCTTCTTTTGACACATGATGTGCTTCTTAAGGAAGCTAAAGAGTCTGTCAGACAGGAATTGTCACAAGCAATTCATGTAAATGTAGGTCCTTTAACTCAAGATGGTTGGGAACAGGTGATGATAGAATCAGGTTATCGTGATGTGAAAATATTGACTGGTGAAATGACATTAATGAAATTATCAGGTATGATTTATGACGAAGGTTGGCTAGGAACTTTGAAAATTTGCGTAAATGCTTGTAAAAAGGAGAATAGAAAGCAGTTTTTAACTATGTATAAAATGTTTGCTAAGAATAAACAGAAATTGGGCTTTATTGCTATGGCTAGTTATAAATCGTCAAATCGTTAGATAATTATTGAAGTTAACTTTTCCTTTTTTCTTTCTTAAAAAATATGCTATAATAGAGAGTAAAAAACTTTGAAAGAAAGAAAAAGATGAATTTAAAAGATTATATCGCAACGATTGAAAATTATCCTAAGGAAGGTATCACCTTCCGTGATATCAGCCCTTTGATGGCAGATGGAAATGCTTATAGCTATGCTGTTCGTGAAATTGTTCAGTATGCAACTGATAAGAAAATCGACATGATTGTGGGACCAGAGGCTCGTGGATTTATTGTTGGCTGCCCAGTTGCTTTTGAGTTGGGAATTGGCTTTGCTCCTGTTCGTAAACCAGGGAAATTGCCACGTGAAGTCATTTCTGCTGATTATGAGAAAGAGTACGGTATTGATACCTTGACCATGCATGCTGATGCGATTAAGCCAGGTCAACGTGTTCTCATCGTAGATGATCTTTTGGCAACAGGTGGAACTGTCAAAGCAACCATTGAGATGATTGAAAGACTTGGTGGAGTTGTAGCCGGTTGTGCTTTCTTGATTGAGTTGGATGAGCTTAAAGGCCGTGAAAAAATCGGAGATTACGATTACAAGGTACTTATGCATTATTAATGAAGAACAGTCCTTGGGGCTGTTTTCTCTTCTTTTGCTATATAAATTAACTATAGCTAGTTAGAGAAAAACTATAATTGAAAACTATATCTTCATACAGTATAATAAAGGGAAGAAGTATTTGGAGGTTTTTACTTTCAAACAGACAAGATCATTCCCGAAATAGAGAACTGTTAGGAGGGTATTATGCCGATTCGAATTGATAAAAAATTACCAGCTGTGGAGATTTTAAGGACAGAAAATATCTTTGTTATGGACGACCAACGGGCTGCTCATCAGGATATTCGCCCCTTGAAGATTTTGATTTTAAATCTCATGCCTCAAAAAATGGTAACAGAAACGCAACTCTTACGGCATTTGGCTAATACCCCTTTGCAATTAGATATTGATTTCTTATATATGGAAACACATCGTTCCAAGACAACTCGTGCCGAACATATGGAAACCTTCTATAAGACCTTTCCAGAGGTCAAGGATGACTTTTTTGATGGAATGATTATCACAGGAGCACCAGTGGAGCATTTGCCTTTTGAAGAGGTGGACTACTGGGAGGAATTCAAACAGGTCATCGAATGGTCCAAGACGCATGTTTTTTCAACCCTCCATATCTGTTGGGGAGCACAAGCAGGTCTTTATGTTCGCTATGGCGTTGAAAAGCACCAGATGGATCGGAAACTATCAGGTATTTACCCACAGGACACCTTGAAAGAAGGGCACCTTCTTTTTAGAGGTTTTGATGATCGCTATGTATCTCCTCATTCTCGTCATACTGAGATTTTAAAAGAAGAAATCTTAAATAAGACCAATCTGGAGATCCTGTCAGAAGGTCCTGAGGTTGGGGTTTCTATCCTAGCTAGTCGAGATTTGCGTGAAATTTATAGTTTTGGTCATTTGGAGTATGATCGTGACACTTTGGCAAGAGAGTATTTTCGTGATTATGAGGCGGGACTCGATCCTCATATACCAGAGAACTACTTTAAAAATGATGATGTAAATGAGACACCTTGTCTCTGTTGGTCTTCATCAGCTGCCCTCTTTTTCAGCAATTGGGTAAACTATGCAGTTTATCAAGAAACCCCTTTTGACTGGAGAAAGGTAGAGGATGATGCGGCTGCATTTGGATATCTATAAGAGGAATTATGACATATTTTGACGCTTTTAAATCAGGGAACTTGGTTTTGCCAAGTGCCCTGCTCTTGCATTTTAAGGAACTCTTTCCTTCCAGCGATGATTTTCTCGTCTGGCAATTTTTCTATCTACAAAACACCACAGCCTTAGGAGATGTTTCGCCTAGCCAGATTGCTGAAATCATTGGGAAAGAGGTGGCTGATGTCAACCAATCTATTTCAAATTTGACTGAGAATGGTTTGCTACAATATCGGACCATTGAGCTAAATGGGGAAATTGAGCTGATTTTTGATGCTAGTTTGGCTTTTGAACGCTTGGATAGCTTGCTAGATACCCAAGCTCCAGCTACAACAGCCCCCAACCCGCAGAATCAGTTGAAGGATTTGGTTGAGACTTTCCAGCAGGAATTAGGACGTTTGTTAACGCCGTTCGAAATCGAAGATCTTTCTAAGACTGTCAAAGAAGACGGAGTTAAGGCGGATTTGATCAAGGAAGCTCTTCGAGAGGCCGTTCTCAATGGCAAGCCAAACTGGAAATATATTCAGGCAATCCTACGAAACTGGCGCCATGAAGGCATTCAGTCTGTGGCTCAGGTAGAGGCCAAACGAGCAGAGCGAGAAGCGAACAATCCCAAACAAGTTCAGGCTTCGGCTGATTTCCTCGATGCCATGAATTTGTGGCAAGATTAGTCGCTTGAAAAATCTTGAAAATTAGAGTAAGGTTTGCAAGCTCCTTATAAATATGATAGAATAATAGTGAATAAAATGAAAAAAGAGGTATGTGAAATGTCACGTAAACCATTTATCGCTGGTAACTGGAAAATGAACAAAAATCCAGAAGAAGCAAAAGCATTCGTTGAAGCCGTTGCATCAAAACTTCCTTCATCAGACCTTGTTGAAGCAGGTATCGCAGCTCCAGCAGTTGATTTGACAGCTGTTCTTGCTGCTGCTAAAGGTTCAAACCTTAAAGTTGCTGCTCAAAACTGCTACTTTGAAAATGCAGGTGCTTTCACTGGTGAAACTAGCCCACAAGTTTTGAAAGAAATCGGTACTGACTACGTTGTGATCGGTCACTCAGAACGTCGTGACTACTTCCATGAAACCGACGAAGATATCAACAAAAAAGCAAAAGCAATCTTTGCAAACGGTATGCTTCCAATCATCTGTTGTGGTGAGTCACTTGAAACTTACGAAGCTGGTAAAGCTGCTGAATTCGTAGGTGCTCAAGTATCTGCTGCATTGGCTGGATTGACTGCAGAACAAGTTGCTGCATCAGTTATCGCTTATGAGCCAATCTGGGCTATCGGTACTGGTAAATCAGCTTCACAAGACGATGCACAAAAAATGTGTAAAGTTGTTCGTGACGTTGTAGCTGCAGACTTCGGTCAAGAAGTTGCGGACAAAGTTCGTGTTCAATACGGTGGTTCTGTTAAACCTGAAAACGTTGCTTCATACATGGCTTGCCCAGACGTTGACGGTGCCCTTGTTGGTGGTGCGTCACTTGAAGCTGAAAGCTTCTTGGCATTGCTTGATTTTGTAAAATAATCTCAGTTATTCCAGACAGTCTGCTAAGACTGTCTTTTTTTTAAAGACTGTATATTTTTCTTAAATTATCAGTCAATTACAACTTTTTTAATATGGGTTAATTTTCTTGCTTTTGTCTACTAGGAGTAGTATACTGAGATAGTAATCAATAAATATGGTTGCAAAAATAATATTATGAGGTGATCAATATGGTTGAATTGAAAAAAGAAGCAGTAAAAGACGTAACAACATTATCTAAAACAGCGCCAGTAGCATTGGCAAAAACAAAGGAAGTATTGAACCAAGCAGTAGCAGACTTGTATGTGGCTCACATTGCCCTTCACCAAGTTCACTGGTATATGCGTGGTCGTGGTTTCCTCGTATGGCATCCAAAAATGGATGAATACATGGACAGCCTTGATGGCTATCTTGACGAAATCAGTGAACGTTTGATCACTCTTGGTGGCAAACCTTACTCAACTTTGACAGAATTCCTTCAACACAGTGAAATCGAAGAAGAAGAAGGAGAATTCCGTAACGTTGAAGAAAGCTTGGAACGTGTTCTAGCGATTTATCGCTACCTTATCGCTCTTTTCCAAAAAGCTTTGGATGTGACTGATGAAGAAGGCGATGATGTTACAAACGATATCTTTGTTGGTGCTAAGGCTGAACTTGAGAAAACAGTTTGGATGCTTGCAGCAGAACTTGGACAAGCTCCTGGTTTGTAAAATATAGTTGCTACCCCTTTTATCATGAGGTGCTTGATAAGTGCCCATGACCAATCATCTTTTAAAAGTCATGTAACTGTAAACAGTTGCATGACTTTTTTTGTTTGCTGGACTTAGGACACATTGTCAAAAGTAGGATTTTACGGTATAATAGTTGCTGTTCAATAACATATGAATTTTAAAGAATAATTGTTAGTTTAAGGAGGACTTATGAACAACTTACCAAATTGCCCAAAATGTAATTCAGAATATGTCTACGAAGACGGAAGTCTCTTGGTCTGCCCAGAGTGTGCCTATGAGTGGAATCCTGCAGAAGTTGCAGAAGTAGAAGAAGGTGTAGTTGCTATCGATGCCAATGGAAATAAATTGGCTGACGGTGATACTGTAACCCTCATCAAGGATTTGAAAGTAAAAGGTGCGCCAAAGGATTTGAAACAAGGAACTCGCGTTAAAAATATCCGTATCGTAGAAGGTGACCACAACATCGACTGTAAGATTGATGGTTTTGGAGCTATGAAACTCAAGTCAGAATTTGTTAAGAAAATCTAGCCATGAAACTGAATTATAAATTTATTTTTTATAGTCGTGTGCTCCTGTTCTTAGCGGCATTTACAGGAGTTTATTTGGAGATTACCAAGCACGGTGGCTTTGGTATGCTCCTTTACTACACAGTGTTGTCCAATCTTTTGGTAACGATTTTCACGGGCTATCTGCTCCGTGTGATGAGCCGTTCAGGTGAAAATTGGCAAAGTCCGACCTTGCTTCGTCTCAAGGGTGGTGTTACCATGAGTATCATGATTACCTGTGTGATTTACCATTTTATGCTTGCTCCGATCGCGACAGACTTTTACCGTGTGGAAAATTTCCTTTGCCATTATATCGTTCCACTCTGGTTTTTAGCCGACACCCTCTTCTTTGATAAACGGGGTCAATATAAGATCTGGGATCCAGTCTTGTGGACCATCTTGCCCTTGGTTTATATGATTTTTGCCTTGTTTAATGGCTTGGTCTTAAAACTCAATATTCCGAATTCCAAGGACAATCCCTTCCCTTATTTCTTTTTAAATGTGAACAAGGGTTGGGACGTGGTTATCAAATGGTGTTTGATCATTTTTGCGGCGTATATGGTTGCAGGCTTCATCTTCTATCTGATCAAGCAAATCAAGCGAAAATAGTCTTCCTATTAGGAAAGTTAGGACGGAGTCTCTAGTTCAATCAGGCTCCTTCTTTTCTTGCCATCTTCCTTTTAAAAGGATCAACAGTGAGAAATATATAGAAAGAAAATTCATGAAACAATATTTAGAACGGGCTAGTATTTTGGCCCTCTCCCTCGTTTTGATTACCTCCTTCTCCATCTCAAGTGCTCTGCCAGCCATGTTTGACTACTATCAAGGCTACCCCAAAGAACAAATCGAGCTCCTGGTCAGTCTTCCTTCTTTTGGAATCATGATTATGCTGGTTTTAAATGGGTTTTTGGAGCGGTTATTTCCTGAGCGTCTTCAGATTAGTCTGGGACTTCTCATCCTCTCTATCGGTGGAACAGCTCCTTTCTGGTATCAGGAGTACAACTTTGTCTTTGCGATGCGGATTTTATTTGGCTTGGGTGTTGGGATGATCAATGCCAAGGCCATTTCCATCATCAGCGAACGCTATCATGGAAAGACACGGATTCAGATGCTGGGTCTCCGTGGATCAGCAGAAGTTGTCGGGGCGTCGATTTTGACTCTAGTGGTAGGTCAACTCTTATCCTTGGGATGGACAGTGACCTTCTTGGCCTACGGTGCGGGATTTTTAGTATTGATCCTTTATCTGCTCTTTGTCCCTTATGGGAAAGAAAAGAAAGAAACAAAGAAAAAAGAGGCCGAAACGACTCGTTTGACAGGACAGATGAAAGGCTTAATTTTTCTATTGGCTGTCGAAGCAGCAGTTGTTGTCTGTACCAACACAGCTATCACCATTCGTATTCCTAGTCTGATGGTGGAAAGAGGTCTAGGGGATGCCCAGTTATCTAGTTTGGTTTTAAGTATCATGCAGTTGATTGGTATCTTGGCAGGTGTGAGTTTTTCTTTCTTTATCTCTCTGTTTAAAGAAAGGTTGCTCCTTTGGTCAGGTATCACCTTTGGATTGGGGCAGATTGTGATTGCCTTGTCTCCGTCATTGGGTGTGATGGTAGTTGGAAGTGTTGTGGCAGGTTTTTCTTACAGTGTGGCCTTGACCACTGTCTTTCAGCTTCTTTCTGAAAGAATCCCAGCCAAGCTCCTTAATCAGGCAACATCTTTTGCAGTGCTAGGATGCAGCTTTGGAGCCTTTACGACACCTTTCATTCTTGGGGCAATCGGTCTGGTCACTCAAAACGGTATGTTGGTCTTCAACATTCTAGGATGCTGGTTGATTGTCACTTCTATCTTTGTTATGTACGCACTTCAAAAGAGAGCTTAGGATTGGTTTCCTAAGTTTTTCTTTCTGGGAATTTTGTACCCAGACAATTATTGGTTTTTAAACTTGTTTACACTTTTATTTCCTGATAAAATAGAAGTTATGACAAGATATAAAGCAACTATTTCTTATGATGGTTTTGCCTTTGCCGGTTTTCAGCGCCAGCCTCATGCGCGGAGCGTTCAAGAGGAAATCGAAAAAACCTTAACGAGACTCAATAAGGGGCAAGCCATCGCTGTTCATGGTGCTGGTAGGACGGATAGTGGGGTCCATGCTCTGGAACAGGTCATTCATTTTGATCTGCCCTATCAGATGGATGAGGAAAAACTCCGTTTTGCTCTGGATACTCAGTCACCAGAAGATATCGATGTGATTTCGATTGAGATTGTGGCGGATGATTTTCATTGCCGTTATGCAAAACATAGCAAGACCTATGAGTTTATAGTAGATAGGGGGCGTCCTAAAAATCCCATGCGCCGTCACTATGCTACTCACTTTCCCTATCCCCTCGATGTGGAGCGGATGCAGGAGGCTGTCAAGAAATTAGAAGGAACCCACGATTTTACCGGTTTACAGCATCTGGAACCAGTGTAGAGGACAAGGTTCGGACCATTACAGAAGCCAGTCTTAGTGTTGATGAGACAGGGCAGT